>CBDUGR010000052.1:0-9780 GCA_965366515.1 uncultured Gammaproteobacteria bacterium
GTGTTTATGGCGCTTGATGAAAATAAAGTGTACCGGGTATATAAAACGGAAGATGGGTTAATCGCAAAAACGATTGTTAGACGACCAGTGCAGCGTGAGGATGGATTATTGCTCTTAACCATTGATCGCGGCTGTGCAGCAGGTCCTACGCATATTCATCGCCTGTCTAAACTGTTTAATGAAATGGCGCTGCGTTACCTATAAAAAACCGCCCTCGGTAAAAGAGCGGTTTTCGTTCTGATTTGCTTGAATTATCGAGTTATATAATCGGAATGCACCCAGCCGGTTTTGCCCATGGCTTCTACTTCCCACCAAGGGCCATTTTTAATACCTGTAGGCGAAATATTGGTACCTTCGTATAGTGGTCCAATGACCGGTGCATTAGAAGAGGGGCCGGATCTGAAATTCACCTGTGAGGCAGTGACATAACCAGCGTGATCAGAATTGCCAGATCCCGCGGGAATGGCTCCCAGTTGCGTCACGAGTTTGTTGTGAGCATCGAGGAATGCGGCGGCTGTGATTTTACCGATATCAGTGCTTTCATAAACACCGCCACCACCTGCTGCACCACCAACCCAGAGAAAACCGCCAAAGCCAATGTCAGACTTCTTGGCGCTACCTGTCGCAATTGCTTCCTGCACGCTGGTTCTGACATTCGTTACTGTCAGCATAACCTGGGATTCAAGCTTTTTAATTTTTATGCCGCCGGCAATAGCACCGATTCTTCCGGGAAGCAAGCTGCCCAGACCTCCGGCACCTCCGCCTGCATTAGCGTCTTTGTGCACGACTTGAGGCGTGATGATGTAGTCTGCGGCAACCATTTGTCCGCCACCCATATTGCTTCCTTTTTGCATTTCACCTTCTCTGGCCAAAGCGCGTTCCTGTTTTAAGGCGGCAGACGAAGCACCGCGGTCGACCACTTTAAAACACCCGCTCTGTGCCATCAGTACTTTTACCAGAGGGATCGGGCTGGTCAGGCCATATTGAGCATGGCCGGGAAAATCGGCTTCAAGAAGTGCAGCAGTTCCGATGGGTTTTGCACAGCGGATTAAATCTCCGGCCTGTCCTTGTGCGCCGGCTTGACCTCCGGACCCGGTGATTTCGGTACTACCTTCACCTTTTTTCGTTTTCCCTTTGAAAAGGCCAAAGCCGGATAACATTGAAATACTTAAAAAACAGACAAGAAGTCTTATCAATAGTCCATTTTTAGCCATCATTTTTCTCCTTTAGGTTATTGGGGGCCTTAAACTGTGTATCAGTTGCTGGCGGATATCTTATTAGTTTAGTTGTTATTTGATCGAATTCCATTCTATAACTACCAATCTTCAAGTCAATAGCCACACAATAAGAGGAAGACTTGTTGCGCTATGTGGTAGACGATGGTAGACGAATTTGTGCTGCTTGCCCGATGAATTGAACCCGCTAGAGTTAATGCCGCCGGATTATATGTGCATGGATTCCTCAAGATCAAACCAGCTGGCAGCACACCAGCTATTGTTTGCCGGGATAAAGAGGATTTTCCAGTCTTAGACTAAAGTGAGATATTAACGTTTCGTGCGGAATAAACCGGACCTTTGGCTGAGGAGCACGAGATTCTACCCGCAGTCACCCACTCTTTAGTTTTTCAAAACTGGATGGAATAACTTTAATACAAGGTCTGGCTAGCAGCCAGGAAAAGTATAAAGCACGATTGCTATCTTCGCTGTAACGGCTCTTCTTTCTGGCGATATGCACCAGTCGGTTACTCCTCTGGTGGCCACTGTTTACAACCTTTTACAAACATTTTCAAGCGATCCTGATAGATTAGGCAGCATCGCATATAGCTTTGTTTTTTGAACTTTGTATGCAACCTGTCTAACTATTGCCGTTTTTAGGAGATTGAAAATGACCAGAGTCACTGAAGTTGAAGGAATCGGAAAAGTGTATGCCGGGAAACTGGTAGAAGCCGGAGTAGCAACCCAGGAACAGCTGCTGGAAGTTTGCGCCAAGCCTGGCGACCGTAAACGCCTGGCAGACCAAACCGGTATTTCTGGAACGTTGATTCTTAAATGGGCGAATCGAGCCGATTTAGCGCGAGTTAAAGGTATTGGTAGTGAATATGCAGACCTTCTGGAGTGTGCCGGTGTGGATACAGTGCCTGAATTGGCTAACCGCAATGCAGACAATCTTCATTTGAAAATGAATCAGCTGAACGATGAAAAGAGTCTGGTGAGGAAATTGCCCTCGGCCATTACGGTTGCCAAATGGGTTTCGTCGGCCAAAACACTGGGGCGGAAAATTCACTATTAATTGCTGAAGAGTTCGGTGCTCTTTGGTCAAGGTGTTTGTTGTTAGACCTTGAGAGGCGGTACGCGTGTCACCGAGATTCTCTGAATAGCAAACGAGTGTCCGGTTGCTTGATGAAATGACCTGACGCATCACCTTGAGGGAATGGATATGGATTACGTTAATAAACTCTGGAATGACTATGGTGGTTCGGTACTGGGATTCGGTATTGCACTGCTTTACTTGATCGGCTTCTATATAGTAGCCAAAATCGTACGGGCCTTGATCCGGAAGGCATTGCACCGGACCGAAATAGACAACCGCTTTACGCAGACTGTGGGGCTTAGGGACGAGTTTCCAATAGAAGGCGTTGTCGCGGGAACGGTGTATTGGATTATTTTAATTTTTGGTTTTGTAACCTTTCTCGAGAAGCTGAATCTTGAGATTGTTGCTCAACCAATAAATACGCTGCTTACTGTAATATTTGCTTATTTACCTAAAATTGGTGCGGCAATTGGCTTGTTATTGTTGGCCTGGGTGTTGGCAAGTTTGGTTAAGATAGTTATCGAAAAAGGTGCCGGGTTATTTCAAATTGACCAACGGCTAAATAGCCTGGATGAGAGCGGCGGAAAAGAAATCACGGTAGGCAACTCACTGGCCACGGCGGGATACTGGTTGGTTTTCTTGTTGTTTCTACCTATGGTTCTGGGCGCGCTGGACATGCAGAGTCTGGTGAGTCCGCTGCAAAACATGTTTAGCAAACTCTTTACTTACTTGCCAAATTTATTGTCGGCTGCGCTGATTTTTATTGTCGGGAGTTTTGTGGCCCGGGTGGTTCGAAAGATACTCACCAGTTTGTTGGTAGCAGCTGGTGTGGATCAGCTTAGTGATAAGGTTGGCTTGTCTCAGCCAGTATCGGCGCTGGTCGGAACACTGGCGTTTACCTTTATACTGCTGTTGGTCATTGTTCAGTCATTGGATGCATTGCAAGTTGCAGCGATCTCTGCACCCGCGCAACGAATGATTGATATGATATTTTCGGCAGTGCCCGGTATTGTGTCAGCTGCTCTGGTATTAGCTATTTCCTACTATATTGGGAAGCTATTGGCCGGGTTGGTCAGTGACTTGCTTACGGCTGCTGGCTTTAATGGGCTAATTGAAAAATTAGGTATTTCTCTAACCATGCAGCGTACGCCAAGTGAATATGTGGGATCCATTATTTTGTTTGCTGTGATTCTTTTCGCTATCCTGGGCGCCACTGAACTACTTGGCTTTGCCCCGCTAAGCAATATAGTAAACAATATGATTAACTTCACTATGCAGGTTATCTTGGGCGCCATTATACTGGGTATCGGGATTGCGCTGGGCAACAAGGTGGATGAGCTGGTTTGTCAGTCTGGTGCAGCGGCTGTGACTGGAAATCTGGCCCGTATTGCAATTTTGGTGCTTGCTTCAGCGATGGCTTTACGCCAGGTTGGACTCGCCGAAGATATTATTAATCTGGCATTTGGTATCTTGCTCGGGGCATTGGCGATTTCGGCAGCCATTGCTATCGGATTCGGTAGCAAGGATATCGCCGGGCGTGAGGTTGAGTTGCTTATTGAACGCATGCGCAAGTAGCTTGATGATTTTCAGCTGCTGTTGTAAAGCAGATTAGGGATGATTTGGAAAAGAGGAGCTTTGGTGCTCCTCTTTTCATTTGTGTTAGCGGCGCCAGGTGCGATAATCATCCGTTAAGACATTTCACGAAACAGCAACTGTAAGGGGAGTCTTATGGATACAGGGTTGTTAATTGGCGGGGCTAAAGATCAGGTTGTCCTTAATCTCAAATACGCCAATAGGCATGGATTAATTGCGGGAGCCACCGGGACGGGAAAGACAGTCACGATGCAGATACTGGCTGAAGGGTTTGCTAACTCCGGTGTCCCAGTATTTCTGGCCGATGTGAAGGGTGATCTGTCGGGCATGGCTGTTGCCGGTAAACCTCATCCTAAAGTCGAGCAGAGAGTTTCTAGTATCGGTATCGAAGGATTTACCTTCGAAGCCTGTTCAGTACGATTTTGGGATGTGCTGGGTGAGAAAGGTATTCCAATACGCACGACCATATCCGAAATGGGGCCTCAATTACTGACTCGACTGCTGAGTCTGAATGAAACTCAGGAGAGTATCCTGACCCTTGCCTTTGAGTTTGCCGACGATGAAGGCATGCTCATGTTGGATATGAAGGATCTCCAGTCAACTCTTGAGCATTTGTCTCAAAATACCTCAGGCCTGAAGGCGGAATATGGGACTCTGTCAAAAGCCTCAATCAATGCCATTCTCAGGCGTCTGCTAATGCTTGAAAGAGATGGCGGCGAAACCTATTTTGGAGAGCCAGCCCTTGAGTTGAGTGATTTAATGCGGGTGGACGCGCAGGGCAAGGGGGTTGTCAATATTCTGCAGGCACAAAAATTGATACGACACCCTCGTACCTATACGTCATTTCTATTGTGGTTGCTCTCAGAGTTATTTGAAAATCTCCCGGAAGTGGGTGATCAGGACAAGCCAAAAATGGTGTTTTTCTTTGATGAAGCGCATCTGTTGTTTCGTGGCGCGCCAAAAGTTTTTTTAGAGAAAATTGAACAGGTGGTCAGACTCATTCGTTCGAAGGGCGTGGGTATCTATTTTATTTCACAGAGTCCTGGCGATATACCCGATACCGTTTTGTCGCAACTCGGCAATCGTATTCAGCATGCACTGCGTGCCTATACGCCAAAGGACAGAAAAGCTGTGAAAGTTGCAGCGCAGTCATTTCGCCCCAATCCCGATTTGGATACGGTGCAGGTGATCAGCGAGTTGGGCGTGGGTGAGGCGCTGGTGTCGGTGCTGCAGGACAAGGGGGTCCCGTCTATCGTGCAGCGCACGCTTATCCGGCCGCCCTGTTCACGGATTGGTCCTATTGCTGACCATGAGTGCGAAATGAAGGTGAAGCAGGACTTGCTGTTTATCAAGTATCAGAAGACGGTGGACCGTGAGTCTGCGCATGAGGTGCTGCAGGCCAGAGCGAAAGAAAAACTCGAACAACAGCGGCTTGACGCTGAACAAACTGAAGTGCAGCCAAAGCGACGCGGCCGCTCCAGGCAGTCTGCCGGAGAGGCTTTTCTGAAAAGTGTTGCTCGTAGTATTGGCAGTGGTATTGGCAGACGAATAGTCAGAGGGTTGCTCGGCTCTTTACTTGGCGGACGATAGGCTGCAAGTTTGCCCGGTTGGCAATCCCTAAAGAAATTGCAACCCTAAACTGTCTTCAGTCTGACGAATGAGTTGCATCGTAAAGATGTGGGAAATACGGTGGCTTTGCGAGTCAGTATCACTAATAATCCCCGGTATATACACTTGAATTTTACATCCTGCTGAAGCCACAAAATCGCGGGTGCGATTCATTAGAATACCCCCCTCCGAAACATTAATTGTTTCGCTGCGGACAAAGTGACCATCGTTCAAATATACCATCACATCAAGCTTCACCTTAACGCGTGAGTGCGCTCTGTTTTGTTTTTCTACAGTACTATCATCTAATAGCGATTGATCTAATGAGGTCATTTTATGCCTTCAATATATGGTAGATAGATACAATGATATAGTTCCAGGTGAGAATCAAAAACCCCGCATAGGTAAACAAATGTAAATCTACAAAAGCGGTTATTGTATGAAACGGGGTTGAGGATAAAATAGTCATAAGTTGGTTCGACAAGGTATACTCGGAATTCGAGTTGTCCCTAGCAAGAGGGTCTTAAATTGGAAATTGGATTGTTGGAAGACGACGAGCCTCAGGCAGCCATGGTAAGCGAATGGCTGCAAGAGGAGGGCTACTCAGTGATAGCGGCGACCACGGGTATGCAGTTTATTCAGATGGTTAAAAGCCGGCCCTTCGATGCATTCATTCTAGACTGGGAGTTGCCTGATACCACAGGCTTTGAAATTCTGAAACAGTTGCGCCAGATATTAACGCTGGATACTCCGGTTCTGTTTACCACGCAGCGTGATCAGGAAGAGGATATTGTCTCAGCCCTGGAAGCGGGAGCCGATGACTACCTGGTGAAACCCTTGCGCAAGGCTGAGCTGGTCGCTCGGATCAAGGCGTTGCTGCGGCGTGCCGGGGCCGAGGAAGAGCAAAAGATAATTAAGCTGGGACCTATTGTGCTGGATCTCACGCAACACAGTGCCAAAGTTGATGGTGAGGAAATCAAACTAACCAACAAAGATTTCGAGCTGGCAACTTTTGTGTTGTCAAATGTCGGAAAAATCCTGTCCCGTGAATATTTGCTCAAGTCTGTATGGGGGCTGAGTGCGGATATCAGTACACGTACTGTTGATGTCCATATCAGCAGAATTCGCCGTAAATTGGGTATTAACTCGAGTGTTGGTCTTTGTTTAAAAACTATTTATCAACATGGATATCGGCTTGAAAAACTTTAGGAAGTGAGTAGAGTATGGGCGCCATCAGACTTGGATTTCTGATAGTCATCTACCTTGTTTCAATGGGGGTTGCGCGGGTTCAAGCGCAAGACTGGCTTTATTCAGTAAGAACCGATGACAATCTTTGGAAGATTTGCCAAACCTATGTTGCCAAGCCGCTTTGTTGGCTGGAACTCGGCCGCTATAACGCGCTTTCCAATACTGATTTGATTAAGCCGGGACGGATTCTCAAAATCCCTTATGCCTGGCTGAAATATCCTCCTCAGCCCGCTACTATCTCGGATAGCCGCGGAGAAGTGAACTATATCCCCGCCGCTGATTCAGCAAAATCATCCTGGGAAAAACTAAACCAGTTAAGCAGTTATCCGGCTATGGTAGCGGCAGGTATTGCTCTTCAGCCTTTGCCTGAGGATCACAAAATTCACATGGGCGATCGAATAATTACAGGGCAGGGAAATGTAAGCATTTTTTTTGCTGACGGTTCACAAATGTTGATTCGAGCCGGTTCCGATATCACCTTTGATCGTATCTCAATAAAGGATGGTAAAGGTTTTGTTGATACCTTGCTGGTATTAAAACGAGGAGCAACAGATTACAACATTAAGGGCAAAAAAGGGCTTTCTCGTTATAGAGTAGACACACCGGCAGGTGTTGCAGCGGTTAGAGGAACTGAGTTTCGCGTAAATCTGCAAGCCGCAGAAAAGGCGGTTATGCGTAGTGAAGTGTTGCAAGGTGATGTTATTGTCAGTGACACTCGTGGTCAGTCATCGCAACAGGTACCAGGCGGCTACGGGGTTCGCAGTGAACAGGGTCAGCCGATACCCCCGCCACTACAGTTGCTGCCAGCGGTAGAATGGGAAAATTCCAATCAAGATATTTTTGCCATCCCCTTTGAGATTAGCTGGAAGCCTTTAACCGGTGCACAGTATTATCTAGTGGATCTTTATGATAGCAAGGGGCTGATCGCCAGTTGGAAAACGGAAAAGAACTCTTGGGAAAACACAGAGCTTGGTAATGGTGGATACCGCTTGCTGGTGCGCGGTGTTGATCAGCTGGGTCTTCAGGGGCTGGATGCCGAGCAATTGCTTAAGGTGGAGAATCCGTTGCCTGCCCCAGAGCTGTCCGCCGGTAGCATTAAGCGCGCGGGTAAGGCATTCGTTGAAGTGAGTTGGCCGCGCGTTGTATCAGCGTCAGGATATCGTATAGAGGTGGCGACGGATCCAGAATTTAAACAGATATTGCTCACTGATAGTACGGTAGATACTGTCTATGGTTTCAGCAACAGAGCAGGCGGATACGTGAGGGTGACAGCTATCTCGCTCTCCGGTGTGGCGGGTGATTCCAGCGATGCAGTTTGGCTCGTTCCACAGCCTTATAATTGGCAGCCCTGGGCGGGATTGGCAGCTGTTGTGCTAGGGATAATTCTGCTTTAGTCGATTGCTAATACTCTCACTGAGGATGAGCTGACCAATACTAATCATGCAGCATACTAACGATAACAAAAAAAGCTCATCGTTCTTGTATATTTTTAGCGCCGCAGCTCTGGTAAGTATACTGACTCTGGTGCTTTCCTTTCGTGTGGTATTAGAGCCGTTTGATTTACTGGTCTACGATTTCAGTCATCGGATTTCTGACCGTACCCCAGCACCGGATATTCTTATCGTGAGCATTGATGAAGCCAGTTTGCTGGAGCTGGGGCGTTGGCCCTGGTCCAGAAGGATACATGCTCGTCTGCTAAACCAGTTATCTCAGGCCCAGGTAAAAGCGGTGGTGCTGGATATCGTATTTTCTGACCCCGGACAGAAGGATAATGGAGCCGACAGGGCGCTGGCTCAGGCGATCGGTGCGGCGGGAAATGTAGTGTTGCCTGTTCATTTCAGTCGGATCTATGAGGGCGGGCAGCTGCTGGAGGTGATGCCTATACCAATGTTTAGTGAGGCGGCCTCCGCGTTGGGGCATGTGCACTATGAGAATGATGTTGATGGTGTTTGTCGCTCAGTGTTTCTTAAAGAGGGGGTTGGTGAGGCATTTTGGCCGCATCAGAGTTTAGCGTTGGCGAAATTCATAGGAGATGTTGTTGATGATCCCCTGCCAGGAAGCAGCGCAGCGCAGATGGATTCTCAAAAGCTGGGTCAGGTGGTGCGTGAACACCGTAAATTGATTCCTTTTGCGCCTCCGGGGCGGCACTATAATACCGTTTCTTATCTGGATATTTTGAAGGGAAAATTACCGCAGGATCTGCTCAAAGACAAGATTGTTTATGTGGGGGCGACCGCTGTCGGTTTGGGCGATAACATTGTGACGCCAATCAGCGTAGGCAGTAATTTGCTCAGTGGAGTTGAGCTCAATGCGACGGTTTATCAGGCACTAAGAAGTAATAGCTTTATACGCGAACTGCCTATCATCTGGGCTGCAGGAATATCGGCGCTGGTCGCTTTTGCAATGGTTTTTAGTACTGCCTTCATGGGGCCCCGGCAATTATTGATCTTTGTTGTTAGCGGATTAATCGGCGTAAACTTGCTGGCATTGATTTTACCCCATTATTTGCGTGTTTGGCTGCCGCCAAGTGCGATCAGCCTGTCTTTGATTTTGAGCTATGTCATATGGAGTCTGAGGCGACTGCAGCAGGCACTTTATTATCTGCGTAGTGAGTTGCAGCAGCTCTCGTTGGAACGATCTTTTCTGGTGCGGCCAACGGGAATTAGCGAACTACATAAAGGGTTGAAATTTTTAGTGAATATACTGCCGGTTGCGGGCTGGCAGCTTTGGAAAAATAACGCACCAATTTCCAGCTGGGGCGAGGTGATAGAAAAACAACAGACGTTAGAAAATGGTAACGGGCAATGGCAGCATTCATCAACATGTTCCAGTGTCTGGTTTCGTCAGGCAAATGATCGGTATGTTTTATCAATTAAATGGTGTAGTGGCACCGAATTTACTCCCGGTCGGTGTAAACCGCTCGCCGCTTTAGTCAGCAATTTTCAGTTGCCCGATACTCAACAGTTAGCCCACGGCCCGGAAGCTATTAGCAACGCAATTTTGAAATTAAATCGTGCGAAT
>CBDUGR010000053.1:0-9648 GCA_965366515.1 uncultured Gammaproteobacteria bacterium
TTCTAATAATGCTAAAACTGACGAATCTATGAAAGCTTTGCTCCGCCTTTTTCTTATGCCCGCGATTGTTGGCGTTTTGATTGCCATTATCATATTGCGTTTTTTTCCTGATCAGCTGGCTCAGTTTACCGACTCAAACAGGCAAGCCGCAACAGAAACTCAGCAACAGGCTGCGGGAACAAGGCAAAACGGTCTCTATGGCCCGGTATCCTACGCAAATGCGGTAGCAAAAGCACAGCCAGCCGTGGTTAATATTTATACGACTAAAATTGTAAAGCGAAAATTACACCCTCTGTTTGATGACCCTTTTTTCAAGCAGTTTTTCCGCAAAGGCAATATTCCGAAAAGAGAACGCATGCAGTCCAGTTTAGGCTCTGGTGTAATTATCAGAGCAGACGGCTATGTGGTGACCAACAATCATGTAATCGCAAATTCTGACGAAATAGTGGTAGCACTACAGGATGGCAGGGAAAGCTTCGCTGAAGTAGTTGGCACCGATCCAGAGACCGATATCGCGGTACTTAAGGTGAACCTGAACAACCTGCCTGTCATTACCCTGGCCTCATCGGAAGAGATAGCAGTTGGCGATGTTGTGCTAGCGATTGGCAATCCCTTCGGCGTAGGACAAACTGTCACCATGGGTATTGTCAGTGCCACGGGACGCGATCAATTAGGGCTGACCACGTTCGAGGACTTTATCCAAACCGATGCTGCCATCAATCCGGGCAATTCCGGTGGAGCACTGGTTAACGCTTACGGCAATCTGATTGGGATCAACACTGCGATCTTTTCAAAATCAGGTGGCTCTCAAGGCATCGGATTTGCGATTCCCTCTCAATTGGCACAACAAACAATGCACGAGATTATTAATTATGGCGGTGTCATTAGAGGCTGGCTGGGTATAGAGGTACAGGAATTAACGCCGGCATTGGCACAATCTTTTGGTCTTGAAAAACGTATTGGCGTGTTAGTCGCTGGCATAAACCATAACGGCCCCGCGCACCTTGCGGGAATACAACCGGGAGATATCTTGGTCCAGGTTGACCAGCAGCCGGTTCTGGATGGCCGCCAGGTGATGACCCAAATCACCCAGACCAAACCCGGAAGCAAGATCAGCATTGACGTTTTACGTGATGGGAGAGTACAAAACCTCGAAGCCATAGTAGCCAAGCGAGTACCACAAACACAGAACAAAAAACGTTAGCATCTGACCGAGAAGTTAACCAACACAGAAGACGTTTTTCACGGCATTACCCCTGACTAGATGCCTGTCGGGCTGCTAACCCGGATTTTTCGCCAGGTGCCAGAATTTTAACGCGGGGCTGTGTTTGATTGAGTGTGCTCGCGACCGCAAGCGCAGTTATTCTACGATGTCGAGAGCGTGTGCGCTCAATTCAGTACAGAACAAGTTAAAAACTGGCCAGCCACATGCCGGTGACAAACCGTCACCAAGGCGATTGCAGATCAAAGCCAATATGCATAGGGGTTTCAGAGATATTTTAGGCGTACTGGTGATATATTGAGGCTAGTCATTTTTAATTCGGTATTCCGCCGAGCGGGCGTGCGCAATCAGCCCCTCACTACGCGCCAATATTGATGCTGTTTTCCCCAGCACTGAAGCAGCCTGTTCGGAACAGTTAATAATTGAAGACCGTTTTTGGAAGTCATAAACCCCCAGCGGAGAAGAAAACCGAGCTGTACCAGAAGTTGGCAACACGTGATTGGGCCCCGCGCAATAGTCACCTAACGCTTCAGCCGTATAGCGCCCCATAAAAATTGCCCCGGCATGTCGAATGCCTGGCAATAAATCCTCTGGGTCTTGAACAGAGAGCTCAAGGTGCTCTGGCGCAATACGATTGATCAAATCACAGGCTTCCGTTAGGTTAGCTACCTTGATCAGCGCACCTCTACTTTCCAATGACTGCCGCATAATGTCAGCTCGCTCGGACGAGCGCAGCATATCTTCCATACGCTGTTTAACCGCTTTCAAAAAATCTTCATCGGTTGAGACAAGAATCGACTGGGCGTTTTCGTCATGTTCGGCTTGAGAAAACAGGTCCATCACAATCCAGTCAGGATCTGTCTTGCCGTCACAGACCACCAATATTTCCGAAGGGCCTGCAATCATATCTATACCGACCGTCCCAAAAACTATTTTTTTAGCTGTTGCGACATAGATGTTCCCCGGCCCAACTATTTTATCAACCTTGGGTACGGTTTCAGTACCATAAGCGAGAGCCGCTATGGCTTGGGCGCCACCAATATTAAAAACCCTGTCAACACCCGCTATGGACGCTGCTGCCAATACCACTTCACTGATTTCACCTTTCGCCGCAGGTACCACCATAATCACTTCATCGACGCCTGCCACTTTGGCGGGAATACTATTCATCAAAACCGTCGAAGGGTAGGCCGCTTTACCCCCGGGCACATAGACGCCCACCCGCTCCATCGCTGTTATTTTTTGTCCCAACAGGGTTCCGTCGGGCTCCTGATATTGCCAGGAACTTTGTAATTGATGCTGGTGATAGTCTCGAATTCGCTGTGCCGCAAGCTCTAACGCATTTTTCTGTTCGGGATCAATACGGGCTAGCGCGCTGTCAATTCGGTCCGCGCTCACTTCCAAGTCCTTAACCATAGCTGCATCGAGGCTATCAAAACGATGCGTGTATTCAAGTAATGCCCGGTCACCTCTGCCTTTCACATCAGCAACTATCTGTACAACTTTTTCTTGAACCTCTTGATTGGAAATTTCATCCCAAGACAACAGCTGATCTAACTGCTCTTTAAAATCAACCTGCTTCGAGTCAAGCACTTTAATATCTAATTGGCTCATTTTCAGCCTGCCACTTGGGTAGATCGACTAACAGCTGCTTCCAACCCCGTGATAATGGGTTTTATCAGTGCATGCTTCATTTTCATAGACGCCTTGCACACTACCAGACGAGCGCTGACCTCAGTAATGAGTTCCAACGGTTCCAAACCATTTGCTTTTAAAGTTCGTCCGGTATCCACAATATCGACAATCCGGTCTGCCAAATCTAAAATCGGCGCCAGCTCCATTGCCCCATAAAGTTTAATAATATCTACCTGTCTACCCTGATCAGCATAATAACGCTTGGCGATATCCACAAATTTGGTCGCCACTCTTAATCGCCCCTGTGGTTCCGGGATACCTACTCGACCCGCAGTCATCAGCCGGCACTGGGATATTTTTAGATCCAGCGGCTCGTAAAGTCCATGTCCACCGTATTCCATCAGTACATCTTTGCCTGAAACACCTAAGTCTGCAGCTCCATGGGCCACATAGGTTGGCACATCAGTGGCCCTGATAACTACCAGTTTCACGTCGTCGCGATTTGTATCAAATATCAATTTACGACTGGATTTAATATCCTCGGCAGGCTCAATACCAGCGGCCCGAAGCAGCGGTATGGTTTCTTCAAGAATGCGCCCTTTGGATAGCGCAATGGTCAGCTGTTGACTCATAATTCGTGAGTTTCACTCTATTCTTTGACGATGCGCTCAACTTTTGCTGGCGCTACTCTCTACTCTACGCAACTCTACTCAACTCTACGCAGGCACTCGTTTAATGGTGGCTCCCAAGCTCTGTAACTTCTCTTCAATACACTCATATCCACGATCAATATGATAGATACGATCAACCTGCGTGGCACCTTCTGCCACTAACCCGGCAATAACCAAGCTGGCTGAGGCCCTTAAATCAGTCGCCATGACCGGAGCAGCCTTCAAAATCTTAACTCCAGTGACGATAGCAGTATTACTCTCTAGCGCTATTTTCGCCCCCATTCTGATCATCTCATGCACATGCATGAAGCGGTTTTCAAAAACCGATTCGGTAATAGTCCCTGTACCCTGGGCCATGGCATTTAATGCAATAAACTGAGCCTGCATATCAGTGGGAAAAGCGGGATAGGGTGCCGTATGCACATTAACCGCCTTCAGAAGTCTATTTCGCATATCCAATTCGATCCAGTCCTCTCCGGTTTCAATATGCGCGCCTGCCTCCTTCAGTTTTATCAGGATAGCTTCCACGATATCCGGTCGCGTGTCCTTGAGGCGCACCTGCCCTCGCGTTGCAGCCGCTGCAACCAGATAGGTTCCGGTTTCAATACGGTCAGGTAAAACCGAGTAATGACAACCATTGAGTTTTTTGACGCCCTCAATCACTATCGTATCAGAGCCTGCTCCCTTAATTTTTGCGCCCATCTTGATCAGGCAATTAGCAAGATCAATAACTTCCGGCTCCCTTGCAGCGTTTTCCAGCACGGTCTCTCCATCCGCCAAGGTCGCAGCCATCATAATATTCTCGGTGCCTGTTACCGTTACAGTATCAAAAAACACCCTTGCCCCGCGCAAACGCCCATCAACATTCGCCTTAATATATCCCTCTTCCACAACAACATCCGCACCCATCGCTTGCAAGCCTCTGATATGCAGATCTACCGGGCGACTACCAATGGCGCACCCACCGGGCAAAGAAACTTCAGCCTGCCCAAAGTGAGCCAGCAGTGGGCCCAGCACCAAAATTGACGCGCGCATCGTTTTTACCAGCTCGTAGGGTGCATTGAACTGTTTGATGGTACTGCTATTTACTTCAACATTCATTTTTTCATCAAGGATCGCCTCAACGCCCATGACTCCGAGCAGTTCGATCATCGTAGTAATATCGTGCAAGTGAGGCAGGTTGCCAACAATTAGAGGTTCATCCGTCAGCAAACTGGAGGCTAAAATTGGCAGCGCCGAGTTCTTGGCACCAGAGATGCGGATTTCTCCCTGCAGGGATTTACCACCTTGAATTATCAATTTATCCATTAATCATCTCTTATCAAGAAGGCCAAAATGCTTTGGCAAAATGCAATATCAGAACCAGGGAGACTACCTGCTTCCTTATCTGGATTCCCATTCGGAAGGGGTATAGGTTTTTATGACCAGAGCATGGACGCTGCCATCCGCGATTTGCGCAGTCAATGCTCCGTAGACCAGCTGCTGCTTCTTAACCGCGTTCAGCCCTTCAAACGCAGCGCCTATCGCAGTCACTTCAAAATGACTACCATCTCCCTGCACATAAAATTCACAATCCGGCAACTGGGACTCCAGCTGCGCTTTAACATCTTCAATCAGCATAACGACACCCGATTTCACAAAAGGCGATACGTTACCAAATAAAGCCTAGTTTGGCGAATTTAAACATGGAAATCTCTTATATGAAAGCACCCGAAGCAGCTGAGAATCAGGAGCCTTAAAGCTCAAAAGGAACTCCTAACTTTTAAAAGGCAGAACAGAATCCAGCTCACTTACCTGAGCTACACCCAACAAGTTTTCAGGCACATGTAAAAAATCCAGACGAACATTCCTGCTTTCGGCAAAACGCAGCCAACTCAACAGCAAAGAAAGTGCAGCGCTGCCCGCTTGCCCTACCTTCGACAGATCAATTTCACAGTTGCCGGAGATCGTCGACAGCAATGATTCCCCCTGCTGTTTCAGTTGCACAACGTTTTCGAACTCCAGGTCTCCTGAGACCTGCAGCTTTGTGGAAGAAAGCGCTTCTATCTGAGCCATAATATTCAGCAACCCCGGCTATTGATCAACATTAACCTGAGCATTCCAGTCCGTGATCACCAGATCAATATCGTTTTTATTCAATTTCATCAGACGCGCGAACTGGTTACGATAGGTCAACCCAATATTGATTCCGTTAACAATCACATTTTCCATCTTCCACTGATCGGATTTATCCAGATACATAGAGTAACTGATCGGATACTTGGCGCCCTGCCTATCGATTACCTCGATATCCACTTTCTGCTTTTTCACATTTTCCGAACTCTTAGCCGAAGGCTCTAGCACAACGACTTTCTGATCCTCAAATTCAAGCAACCCTTTGGCATAAATTTTAAGCAGACTCTGCCTGAACACCTGCTCAAATTTCTCTCTCTGGTCAATGGTCGCTTTTTTATAGTACTTCGCCATTACCCGCCGCGAAATACGCTTAAAATCAATAACTGGCTCCAGTAGATCTATTATCTCCGCAAAAAACAGCTGATCGTCCTGTTGATACTGATCTCGCTTCTCCACGATGCGCTGCAATAATTGATCCGTCGTAGACTGTACCAAATCAAAGGCGGGCTGATTGGACACCGCCGCAACAGCTATACCCGACAGAGCCCAACAAAGGGTTACAAAGCCGAATAGCCTTAACATTAAACGCATATTATCTCCTTCATTACTCGCTTCTCAGTTGATTTCGCGAAGTATCTATTTAGTCCCGCGCTAGCACTACTCGTTCACCTTGTTGAACAGAAATTGTCCAATCAGGTCTTCCAGCACCAATGCCGATTGCGTATCATCTATCCTTCCGCCATCCTGCAAAAACTCTTCGTCAGCCCCGGACACCAGGCCAATATATTTCTCTCCCAACAACCCCGCCGTCAAGATCGCAGCAGCGGTATCCGTGGTAAAAGTGTTGTAATCTTTACTGATGGACATCTCCACAATCCCGGAAAAGCTATCCTTGTCCAGACTGATATTCACTACACGCCCGATAGTAACACCTGCTACCGTCACTTTAGATCGAACCGTCAAGCCTCCTATATTCTCGAAGGAGGCATAAATAGTGTAACTTCCTTTTTCCTGCGCAAGATTAAGGCCACTCACATTCAATGCCAGCACCGCCAAAGATATAAATCCTGCCAGCATGAATAAGCCAACACTGAGCTCTAACGTTTTCATCCGCATGCTTAAAAGTCTCCAAACATCACAGCGGTTAAAATAAAATCCAGCCCCAATACAGCTAAAGATGAGTAAACTACAGTTTTAGTAGTCGCTCGACCAATTCCCTCAGAGGTTGGCACCAGGTCATAGCCTTGAAATACGGCAATCCACGACACGGTAAAAGCAAACGCAATGCTTTTAATAATCCCGTTCATTACATCAGTTTTAAAATCGGTAGCATTCTGCATATTCGACCAGAAAGAACCGTCGTAAACTCCCAGCCAATCCACGGCAACCAGATAACCGCCTCCTATTCCAACAACGTTGAATATTAACGTCAGCAACGGTAGTGAAATAAAACCCGCCAGCAATCTTGGTGCGATTATATAGCGTAATGGATCCACTCCAATCATTTCCAGGCTGGTTATTTGCTCGGTTGCCTTCATCAAGCCTATTTCGGCAGTCAAAGATGAACCTGCTCGCCCTGCAAACAGCAATGCCGTCACAACCGGTCCCAGCTCCCGCACTAAACTCAGAGCCAGCATTTGCCCAACCGCTTGCTCGGAGCCATAGTCCACAAGAATGGTATATCCTTGCAAGCTCAACACCATACCAATAAACAGGCCGGAGACAATAATAATGGGCAAGGATAGCACACCTACCGCGTACAACTGCCGAATCAATAGCGGTAGTGCCTTGTTTAACTTGGGCACTCCGCACAGGGATTGAATCACAAAGGTACCTGAGCGTCCCAGCACCTCCAGGGTACCTAAGCCGCTCCTCCCAAGGCTTCTAATCCAGGCGATCAAGCATCACCCCCAAGCATATCGTCTCGGTAATCCTGCGCCGGGTAATGAAAAGGTACCGGGCCATCCGGCAACCCCTGCATAAACTGTCTCACCAATGGAGAACTATCTTCCCTCAACTGAGCAGGCGATCCCTCCCCCATCACTTTTCCTTCTGAAATCAGATAGATTTTATCAGAAATACTTGCCGCCTCATGAATATCGTGAGAGACCACGACACTGGTAAGCCCCAGCGCTGTATTAAGTAGCTTGATTAGTTCCACCAAAACACCCATAGCGATCGGATCCTGACCAGTAAAGGGCTCATCGTACATCAACATTTCTGGATCCAGAACAATGGTTCTGGCTAATGCAGCCCTGCGGGTCATGCCTCCTGATAGTTCGCTTGGCATCAAATCCCGGGCACCACGTAAACCCACAGCATGCAGTTTCATCAACACCAGATCTCTGATCATTGATTCCGGGAGATTCGTGTGCTCGCGCAAAGGAAAAGCAACATTTTCGTAGACAGTCCGATCCGTAAATAGCGCACCGCTTTGGAATAACATACCCATCTTACGGCGTATTAGATAAAGGTCTTTTCGCTTTAGCTTGGAAATTTCCTCGCCATTCACCAGAATTGTACCTTTGTCAGCCTTGATCTGTCCCGTAATCAGCCTTAGTAGAGTAGTTTTTCCTGTGCCGCTCGGCCCCATAATCGAAGTAATCTTACCTCGGGGAATATCAAAGTCAGCATTATCAAAAATAACACGATCGCCACGCGAAAAACTCAGTCCGCGCACCGTTACTATATTATTATCTTCCACTGTCATAGATTTCCCTGACTCACCTAATCCGGCTCTGCCTGCAGCACTAGCAGTCCAAAACTCCCTAACCATTCTAAAAAAAAGAAACACTTCCTTACATGGCCGCGACTATACCATCTGAACCAGATGCTGTTAACTAGGGAGCCTCTGAATAATTCCTTAATCTTTCTTTAAACATTGAAACAACTGGTCGCAGGATAGTAACTACTATTAGATAGAAGTTGATCTCTTGGTATTAGTACTTGATTCCCTGGCGCGGCAACCGAAACTTTAATCGGTCTCCCTGCGCACTTTATCAAATATTAATCAATCCTCATGCCAGCTATTCCAGTCATTGAATGAAAGCACGCTCAATTACATAATTACCCAAAATGCCATTACGCGTTTCCTGAATTCCTTAAGCATGGCAGATCCTCCACAAATCATAAATCGATCATTTTCCACATTAAGGCTTGGCAAACCTACATGATCAGACAACTTACCTGTTTCTATAAGATCTGTCAGTCGCCCATTATTACAAAAGGGCTCGCGAGTGACGGATGGATAATAAATTAATTTGTTTTTCACCATTTCACCAAAATACTCGTTATTGGGTAACTCCTCTTTAAAAATATCCTGATATGCCAACTCTGCTGCATATCTAACACCATGTGTGAGAATGATTTTGTCATAATTTTCGTAAATCTCAGGATCTTTTACAATACTCAGAAACGGTGCCAGCCCGGTCCCTGTGCTGATCAGGTAAAGGTGCTTCCCAGGTAGCAAGTTGCTTTGCACAAGCGTTCCCGTCGGTTTTCTGCTTACATAAATTTGATCTCCTGGCTGAATGTTCTGCAATTTCGAAGTCAAAGGACCGTCCGGTACCTTGATGCTAAAGAACTCCAAATATTCTTCATAGTTAGCACTGGCTATACTATAGGGCCGCAGCAACGGCCGCCCACCATCTTCAACTCCAATCATAGTGAAATGGCCATTCTCGAAACGAAAACCAGAATTACGACTGGTCTTAAAACTAAACAATGTATCGGTCCAATGGTGAATGCTTAGCACTTCTTCAATATTTAATGTTGTCATAATATCCTTTCCTTTTATGTTCGGGATAAGGGTAACGCCGGCATTAAACGCAAACGCCAGGCATCTTCTAATGCGCGGAAACAGCAGCACCACAAACATATATTGTTTATACATGTTTGTAATTGTGTATATTATATGCATGTTTTGGCCATGTCAACTCTTTACTAAATTCTCGAATACAGCATAAACACAACGCCATTACGTGCACATTGGCTGGAGGCCCTGCG
>CBDUGR010000054.1:0-9541 GCA_965366515.1 uncultured Gammaproteobacteria bacterium
CTCGACCACAACCAATGTGGGTAAATTGTTGTAAATTAAACCTGCGCTGACGGTCTTTCTGGCTATACAAAACCCTAGCCCTCAAACTCCTTCCATTTATAATCAATGAGCTCAAGCAACACGCCATTCATCTTTCTGGGATGCACAAATGCAAACTCGCAATCCCTAAAAGGCCTGGCTCCGCCGACAATGGGATAGTTTTTACTCTCCAACTCACCGATAGCCTCTCGCGTATTATCCACGTTAAGACTGACCAGCATCACACCTTCACCTTTTTGATCAATAAATTTGGCCACCTCACTGTCAGGTGAAGTCGCCTCTATCAGCTCAAATCCCACCTCGCCCACCCAATAACGAGCAACTTTGATTTTTTCCAGCTCATCAACATAAGCATCATCCGGTTCACTCTTCCCTAATACCGGCTCCCACACCGTCCGTGCCTGCTCAATACTTTTAACAGCGATACACAGGTGATCCAGCTTATTGGTTTTCATCTCGGCCTACTCTTAATCAAGTTGTTTCTCAATAGCATGCTGGATTCAGCATAATCAGGCAACACCCTTAACCATTAAAGTTCTTAATTGTGGACACCCACAAATCTGTTCTCTCAATTATAGACACCCACAAATCAAATTGACGATACTCAGTTCAATGAATAGAATGGGCAGCTAACGATATGCTGCAAAGGATTGCACTATGCCACGCCCCAGAAAGTCTCTCATTTCTCTTGATGTCACACCCTACTATCATTGTGTCTCACGTTGTGTTCGCCGCGCTTTTTTGTGTGGTCAAGATATCGTTTCCGGCAATAGTTATGAGCACCGCCGCGGATGGATTCAGGAGCACTTACTCCATCTAGCCAGCATCTTCGCTATCGATGTTGCCGCCTATGCGCTGATGAGCAACCATTATCACCTGGTATTACACATTGATCAGGCTAAAGCTGATGCCTGGACGGACTATCAGGTGGTTGAGCGATGGCATCAATTGTTTCGCGGCACAAACTTATCCCAACGTTTTGTGCAGGGCGAACGATTAAGCAATGTAGAGTGGATAGCCCTGGAACCCTTAATCACCCAGTGGAGGGAACGCCTCACCTCCATTAGCTGGCTAATGCGCTGCCTGAACGAACCCATTGCCCGTCGCGCCAATCGGGAAGACCATACAACCGGTCGTTTTTGGGAGGGAAGGTTCAAAAGCCAGGCTTTATTGGATGAAGCCGCATTGGCAGCCTGTTTGGCCTACGTGGATCTGAATCCTATCCGGGCCAAGATGGCACAAACACCTGAAACGTCTACGCACACATCAGTACAACAACGAATACAACACGCAAAAGGCGCCCATTCCCCCAATATCCCAACTGAACAACCCAGCGGCCTGCTGCCATTTGCTGGCAACCCAAGAGCCGAAATGCCCAAGGGTTTACCCTTTAATCTCACCGATTACCTGCAACTTGTCGACTGGACCGGGCGGCAACTACGCGAAGATAAACGCGGTGCAATATCTAAAACCCTACCTGAGATCATGCTGCGATTGCAACTCGATCAAAAGCATTGGCTCTATCTCACTCAACATTTCGAAAGCCCGTTCAGGCAGCTCATTGGCCAAGCCCATCATGTTCGGCAGGCCTGCAAGGCCTTGGGGCAACGCTGGGCACAGGGTGTTCGGCAATGTGAGCGCTTGTTTTCTAGTGGTTAGCCTAAGCACCCGCTCCACCTATCTACTACCGCTCACCCTATGTACGAGACCGAGTACAGAGCACCGCGTGGATTGAAACTGAGATTTTATGCCTCCCTGGCTATTACGACGGTTCAAAACACCTAAATTCAGCCGCAAAGACTCCTCACGAGCTGCTTCAAATAGCGGTATTAATGCCCTACTGCAGCCTCGCCAGTTTGTGGGTGTCTATTATTGGCCTCTATTATTGGCCTTTATTGGCCATTTCGTATTGGCCATGTGGGTGTCTATTATTGGCCTCTTCTATTATTGGCCTCGGTGCTTGATTCTTCGCACGAACCCGAAAGCGACTAGGCCGAGACTCATCAATGCGAGGGTGGCGGGTTCTGGTACAGATCCGCTCAAACGAACGTTTCCAGCTACATCTACAGTAAACAAATTAAGGTGACTAAATTGTGGTGTAGAGTTTGGTGGAGTCGAAATTATAGAGAACTGCATTACTGCTCTGTCCCAATCACCGAAGTTAAAACTAAGCGGCAAACCGGATGAAGTGAGTGGACCACAGGGGCAGGCTGTTTCATCATTAACAAAATCAAATCGGAAATCCATTATCGTGTTGTTATTTGGATCGTTGGCATTACCAGTCTCAGATGATTTGTGCCTGAATGTAAACAGATCCTGTGCTGGTGTTGATCGGTCATCATATATATCGATTCGGCTGCCATTATCCAAAGGGTAGGCAGGATTAGAGGAGAATGTCATACCATTCCAGGTAAACTCCCAATTTATAGGATGAACGGAAAAATCGTTGTATCTGGCAAAATTACCGTTAATAGTGTTCGAGGAAGCAACAGGAGTACCGGTGTCATAAGTGAATGATCCGCTTCCCCCCTGCTTAGGTGAAATATTGAAGTCGCCCGAATCTGACAGCCAACCTAACTCGAACTCTACAGTAACAGGAATTGCTAACGTCGACATTGGTGACGCCAGAAGAACCAAGAAAAGCATGATGGATTGAACTTGCAACCTAAGCATACTATTACCCTCACATTTATGCCTGACCAGCTAAAGATGAAAGCAGGAATTTATCTTCGCACAAATACAGTTCGAAACCGCACCGTATTCCCGTATCATCCAAATTCAAGATCAGGTATACATAAATAATACTTCCTGAAATTTTAAGCAAGAATCATACCCAAATATAAATAAGCATATATAATCAATGGGTTGGCCAAATTCCTTTGATTTAAGTGAAGAATATATGTAAAAAGTTCTGACACTCAGTTATAAGTTCATGAAGACAGTCACGAACACTGAGGGCAGATACAAATTTGCTTAATTGACGTCCCCCATTAACCAAGTCCACACTTATAATCAAATCCATCCATTGACAGGGCTGTTACTGAACCTAAACTATCGCTTCGGGTCATAGGCCTGTCAGCAATTACAAGATGCCGTTTAACCTGAAAGGATTTATTGAGTGCGCAAAACCACTACCCATACCAGCGTTTTTCTACTTCTAACACTATTTGCAGTCAGCATAGTCAGCTGCAGCTCTCTTCCTGAAGGTGAGAGTGTAGGTGAAAGTAACGCCGCGTCACCCATTCAAAGCACCAATGATAATCGGCAGTATCAGAGTTTTATTCTTCAAAACCAGCTTAAAGTACTGGTTATTTCTGACCCGGAAACAGATAAAGCCGCCGCCGCGCTGGATGTTAACATCGGCAGCAGCAGTGACCCTTCTGATCGCCAGGGTTTAACTCATTTTTTAGAGCATATGTTGTTTCTGGGTACGGAAAAATATCCGGAACCCGGTGCCTATCAAAAATTTATCAGTGAGCATGGCGGATCGCATAATGCTTATACTGCCTTTGAACATACTAACTATTTCTTTGAGGTTGAAAAGGATTCGCTACAGCCGGCACTGGATCGCTTTGCCCAGTTCTTTATCAAGCCTTTGTTTAATAGCGAATACGTAGAGCGGGAAAAGCATGCCGTCGACTCGGAATACCAGTCGAAACTCAAAGATGACGGACGACGCCAGTACGACGTGTTAAAATCAATCGTCAACCCATCCCACCCTTTTTCCCGGTTTTCCGTTGGCAGCCTTGCTACGCTGGAGGATCGCGAAGGCAACTCTTTACTTGCTGACCTGGTCAACTTCTATCGTCAGCATTACAGTGCCAATCTGATGACTCTGGTGGTGGTCGGTCCACAGGCAATTGACATACTTAAAGGTCTGGCAACGGAATTGTTCAGCGCCATCCCCAACTACGATGCGCGCCCCCTTGAGATCGATGAACCGCTGTTCAATGCCGGTCAACTACCACTTTCTGTGCATATCGAGCCGATCAAAGATATCCGCAGGCTCTCCATGCAATTTCCTCTGCCTGGGCTTTATCCCTTTTATCGCAGTAAGCCCACCCATTATCTGGCCAACTTGCTCGGTCACGAGGGCAAAGGGAGCCTGCTTTCTTACCTTAAACAAGAGGGTTGGGCGGAGTTTCTAAGTGCCGGAGTAGGACACAGTGCCACTGACTCAGCCACTTTTCAGATCACGATCGGTTTAACCCAGGATGGAATGCAGCATCGAGATGCGGTGATTCAGGCGCTGTTCAATCAGATTAATTTGGTCAAAAAGCAAGGGATCGATCAAGGGCGATTTGATGAGCAGCGAAAACTCTCTGAAATCGAATTTGAATTTAAGGAAAAAAATAGCGCGGTGCATGATGCAACTTCACTGGCTCGGCAGATGCACCACTACCCTATTAAGGATGTGTTGCGCGTGCAATATCTTTTGGAAGATTACGATGCTCAGCTACTGCGAAAAATAATCGACCGACTGCAACCGGAGAATATGCTGTTGACGGTGATCGCAAAAGGGCTGGAAACCAACCAGACAACCCAATGGTTTAATACGCCCTATCAGGTGTCCCCTATTTCATCGGAGCAGATCACAGGATGGAGAGATCCCCTGCCTGAATCTATATTGGCGCTACCCCCTGCCAACCCATTTATCCCTGGCAACTTAGCGATTAACAGTGCGGCCAACGGTTCAAAAATACCTGCTCGCGTAGTCTTTGAGCCGGGGCTCGAACTTTGGCATCAACTGGATACAGAGTTTAAAACTCCTCGCGCCGATTTCTATTTTGCGATCCGCTCGCCGATAGCGAACGATACGGCCAGACATGCTCTGTTAACAGATCTGTACGTAAAAACCGTGAATGACCAGCTCAGTGAATTTAGCTACCCTGCTTACCTGGCTGGACTGAACTATAACTTGTACAAGCATGTACGAGGAATGACCGTAAAGATTTCCGGTTATCATGACCGACAGATTCGGATGCTGGACGAGATCAGTAAAGCGTTAAAAATCCCTCGCGTACAGGATGACAAATTTATCATTTTTAAGGATGAGATTGAGAGAAAACTGCGTAACCAGCAAAAGGAACGTCCCTATAATCAGGCATTGGACAAAATCTCCAAATTACTGCTCGAATCCAGCTGGACAGAGCAGCAACTGCTTACAGCGCTTGAATCAATACAGGCTGATGACCTTAGGGCTTTTACCACGAACTATTTGAATTCTATCGAGTTGGTGGCTCTCGCCAATGGAAATCTTGATCTTCAGGAAGCCAAAGAGATGGCCGGCATGCTGGCACAGTACTTTCTCACCGACAGTCACACACAAATGGTGGCCCACCAACCAGTGATCAAACTACCAGAATCCGCTTCGCTGATTGCGCCCTTTGAGGTGCCTCATCCCGACTCGGCACTGACTGTTTATTATCAGGGCGAAAACAAGGAGATCGAAACTGCTGCGCGTTATGCCCTTTATAACCAGCTACTTTCAGCACCTTTTTACGAAATGCTGCGAACCCAACAGCAGCGAGGCTATATTGTCTTTTCAACACCCATGAACCTGATGGATGTCCCAGCGCTTTCACTGGTTATACAATCGCCCAACACCTCAGCGATTGAGCTGGCAGCACATACCGACACCTTTCTAAAGGGCTTTAACGAGCAGCTCAAAGAGATGACCGAACAGGAGTTCAACACTCATATTCAAGCACTGCGATCGACAATTCTGGAAAAGGAAACACGACTGTCTCAGCGATCCAACCGTTTCTGGCACGAGATAGACAGAAACAACGCTGCGTTTGATCGACGCGAACGTTTGGCCAGCGCGGTTGCGGCATACTCACTTAACGAGCTTAGACAGGCATTTGCCGATGAACTGTTGGGCAGCGGCAAACGCAAGCTCACTATCCTTGCTAATGGTGAACGTTTTCCTTTGCCTGTCGATACGATCGACAAAGCCACCGTAATAAAGGCTCGTCGTGATCTGCCAAACAACTATTTTTGAAGCCTGATTGGCTCCCCTCTCCGCTCTTCCTTCCGGAAGTTGAGGCAGAGAATCACAAACTGAGTACCAGCCCGCTTTATAGCGAGTAAAGATATGGGCATAAAGTTGGAGCGGGCCGCAGAGTTGGGCCTGGCAGCGACAAAGGTAATACTGGGGCCGCAGATTCGGCATTTATCCCCCCTCCGATACAGCGACCAGCATTAAACCAATAACTGCTGCTCATATTGCTCAAGTTGATCAAGCAGGGTGAGCTTGCCCCGATCATTGGCGTGAATTTCCCTTAGCGCTTCAATTCTGGTGCGATATTCATCCAGCGCAATACTCCCTCCTCCATCAGTTCGCGTAATACGCGTCATCCGATATTCATTCCAATTTTTCTGTTCTTGCAGATCCAGGGTCTCTGGGAAATTTCGTGCTCGATAGCGGAACAACATTTCGGGAATACGCTGATCTTGAGCAGGTTCGCTAAAGCACTTCAACTGGTCCGGAGATAAACATTTAATACGCTCCATGAGTTGCCGGTCCCGGGTACTGAAAAATCCACCGCTATACAGCATCAGATCAGGGTCAAACTGCTCCTGAAAGGGACGGTTAAATACCTCTATTACCTTTTGTTCAAGACCTGCGCTTTGCTTGATCTTCTGTAGATTGCCCATACAGGTTGCTACATCCATAGCCAGACGCTCGGCAACCGCATCAGAAATGAGGGTGACGGGAACCACCACCGGGCATTTGTTGATATGAATCGCTTTCAGCGGTATTCGCTCAACTCCTTCCGGCAGCTGATCGGTAGGGGTAAAAATTCTTTCTCTGATCTGTTCCGGGTCCAGCTTCAACAAGGGGGTTGGATTAACATTCAAATCATACACATAGATGGCGTTTTTATTAACTTTGTCTCTAGCCAGAGGAACGACGACAGCACCACAACCCCGATCCGCCGAATACTTGGCTGAAATATGCAGCACCGGTTTTTTTTCACGCAAATCAAGTTGCCGCTCTAATTTCATCTTGCTTCGGTTTTGGCAAACATACTCATACAGCTTGGGCTGCTTTTCACGAATCAGTTTGGCCAGACCTATAGTTGCCCACACATCTGACAGTGCATCGTGTGCTGCTGCATGCTCAATAGCGTTCGCTACCGATAGCTGCTCCAATTTAAAGCTGGGACGACCATCCTCATGATTGGGCCAGTGTATGCCCTCAGGTCTGACAGTGCGGGTAAGACGTACCATATCGATAATATCCCAGCGAGAATTGCCATTCTGCCACTCTCTGGCGTAGGGGTCATAAAAGTTACGATAGAGGCAGTTACGGGTGACTTCATCGTCAAATCGAATTGAGTTATAACCTACAACACAGGTATTAGGTTCAGAAAATTCACGGTGAATTTGGCGGATAAACTCTGCTTCACAAACACCTTTTTGCTGGGCAATCTGGGGAGTTATTCCGGTAATCAAGCAGGCATCGGGTTGCGGCAGAAAGTCATTCGCCGGTTTACAGTAAATAACCAGCGGATCACCGATAGGATTAAAATTCTCATCTGTCCGTATTCCAGCAAATTGCGCCGGTCTATCACGAAAAGGGTCTGCTCCAAAGGTTTCAAAGTCATACCAATAAAAGGACATGTCTCTCCCTAATGACATTTTTATTGGTATTGTAGGTGATTGGCTGGTGGAGGCAATAGCAACAGACTATAACCTCCACTTGTCCTTATCAGAAAAGAAAACGCTTGAATTAATTTCTCAGAGACCTTTGCATAATGTAGCAAGCGACGGCAAGACTAGGCAAAAATCGGCGAAAAAGCAGACGACTGCATGGATGCAGGAGTTAGAGTGACGCAGGAAGCCAATGCCGAGTTTATGCTTATAAATGAGCATTTTGAGCCGGTTTTTAACACAGTATTGCCTAGCGTAGTAGTTATGCAGTGGTCTCTCTCAGACTATCGTTCCTCACCGGCTAACGGCTGCAAGGTAAAGTCGGATGGTGGTTGTGGTCTATCTTCCTTTTTTTCAACCGGCTTGCCCATCGCCTGGCGTTTCAGGCGCCTTAACTCTTCTTTCACGCTATCTGACGGCTTCGCTCCATTCTGTTCCTGCTGAGGCTTCTCGATAGCTTCTTGATCTGCTTCTGGGCTTACCGGATCAATTTTATGGCTCACGGGTGCCCCACCCGCTTTTTCATGAAGTGTGATCTGTAACCGCAGGTTATTGGCTGAATCCGCATTACGCAGCGCCTCTTCCATGCTTATCCTTCCATCTACGCAAAGTTGCATGAGCGCCTGATCAAAAGTGCGCATACCCTGCTCGTTTGATTTCTCCATCACTTCCTTGATTTCGTCTATATCTCCCTTCTTAATCAAATCCTTAACGCGAGGCGTTCCGAGTAGTATTTCAACCGCAACCGTTCGCTTATGATCTACCGTTGAAACCAATCGTTGCGATACGATGCCTCGCAGATTCAGGGACAGGTCCAGCAACAGTTGATTATGTCGTTCCTCTGGAAAAAAATTGATGATGCGATCCAGCGCCTGGTTAGCATTATTGGCATGTAGCGTAGAAAGACACAGGTGGCCGGTTTCTGCAAAAGCCAGGGCATGTTCCATAGTCTCACGACTTCGAATCTCGCCAATGAGAATTACATCGGGCGCCTGTCTAAGGGTATTCTGTAGCGCATCCTCATAGCAATCAGTATCCATACCAACCTCCCTCTGGTTGACGATACTTTTCTTATGCCTATGTACAAACTCTACTGGATCTTCAATGGTGATTATATGGCCAGCACTATTGCTGTTTCTATGATCAATCAGTGAGGCCAACGAAGTGGATTTACCAGAACCAGTACCACCAACAAATAGAACCAGTCCGTGCTTTTGCATCACCAATTTTGGTAACTGTGGTGGTAACCCTAACTCTGTAAAACTTGGTATTTGTGTTTTAATACAACGAATTACCATTGAAACTTCATTTCGTTGCTTGAAAATATTAACTCGGAATCGTCCCAGATTTTCTTCAGAAATCGCGAGATTCATTTCCGGCTTTCGTTCAAAATCACAAATCTGCTCCTCGTTCATGACCTCATAGGCAATCTGTCTTACTTTATCGAGCGGCATTGGTGAATCCGCTATCCGTACCATCTTACCTAAACATTTTATACTGGGAGGTGCACCAGTGCTTAAATACAGATCAGAACCATCGCGATCAACGAGAATTTTTAGATAGTTTTTTATTTCAGACATAGATGCTTCCAGCGACAATCAACAAATTTGGAAAGAAGGGATCCATTTCAGTATAGACGGAGTAGCAAAAAGTGCTAAAGAACCTTCCATGAATTTTGCCAAAAAGTTATTATTTTTTGTCCCGCTAATTAACACAAACCCTATTTCGCCCTTTTCGTTTAGCCTGGTACAAAGCCTGATCTGCTGCCTTAATTACCTGCTCGGGAAGCTTCAGTGGCGCCAATCGCTCAGCAGCTCCAATGCTAACAGTGACACGAACCTCT
>CBDUGR010000055.1:0-9523 GCA_965366515.1 uncultured Gammaproteobacteria bacterium
TGAACGCAACGCCCCCAGCAGTGCATACTTGCTGTTTGATGCGTAACCACCGAGCAATACGCTGTAGGCCGCCAACGCAGTCATCGCCAGGAAAAATAGTAAGCCCACATGTGGGTCGGCCACACCAATACCTGGCGCTACCGGTATCACGGCAAAGGCCATTAGCATACAAACCATGACGATGGCAGGGGCAATCACGAATACTGCCTTATCTGCGAAAGGCGGTATCCAGTCCTGCTTGGTAAATATCTTGATCATGTCCGCAACAACCTGTAACAGGCCAAACGGCCCCACTCGATTGGGGCCATATCGATCCTGCCAGATACCCAATAAACGTCGCTCCAGCCAGGTTAGCATGGAGGCGGTTAATACTGCCGCCAGCAATATCCCAACGATACTGGCAATCGATCCGACTTGACCGTAAAGGCTCATGATTCCACCTTTTTATCAGTCAGGAAGACACTTGCCTCTGGCCTGCGAGTCCAGGATGAATCCTTTAGAGCATTAATGCGGCTGAGAAATGGTAAATGGGCAGTTTTAGGTAAACCCGCAGCCACTAATAACGCACCACTGGGGCAATCATCACTTACCTGAACCTCCAAGCTCACCGCCTGCTCTCCGATCCACAGTTGCAATCCATCACCCGCTTGTACACCCAGACTATTTGCACTATCAGCTCTGAGAGTCACATAGGGTAACGATGCACGCTCGGCAATAGGGTCAGATTGGGCACTTAACTCCTCGCTGCCAAAAATATGATAGGCAGGTAACAACAGCCAATCGCCCTGCCCCTCCTGCTGATCCTCTGTTGCATCAAACCACTGCGCTACAGCCGACTCATCAGGTTCAATCAAGCGCACTCCGGGATCACCGCCTTTAAGAGGGCCGTTAATTTCCTGCTGAAATTTATGTACCGATTGATTGGAGTTCCAACCCGGCGACCAGTAAAAGGGCGTTAGCGCCGCTGGCTTTTCTCCGGGAAAACCCTCCATGGTAAAAGCCAAGGCTGAATCTTCATCGACAGGTTGTTTCGGCTCGCAGACATTCTTGTCTGCGAGCATCGCAGTACGACCACTATAGCGGTGAGGTTGCCGTCCTATCTTCATGCCTTGAATTCGGTAATCCGCAGCCGGGGCAGCATCGACGATCGGCGCAAGCGCCACAACCGAGTCAGCGCAGCTTTTCGTCACCTCATCCAGGTGTTCCCAGCGCGATTGCTCATCACCCTGACGTAGCGCGATCATATCGGAAAGCCATTCCCAGCTGCCACGCACATCGTCTTTTGGTTGATAAACTGCAAAGGAGCGTTGTGCTCGGCCGGAACTATTCACTAGCGTCCCTTCAGCTTCAGCGAAGGTAGCCACAGGCAATAAAAGGTCGGCCCTTAATGCTAATTCATTTTTGAGTTGATCCAGCATCACCAACTGTTTACCGGAGTTCAAAATTCGCTCAACCTGATCCGCACCAATGCGCCTGAACAAATCATTTTCCAAAACAACCAGCGTGTCCGTCTGATCAGACTCTAGTCGTTCAATCACTCTCTCCAGACTATCGTCATCCTGACCTTCAGAGGTTAACAGGCCAAGTCCCATGCTGTTGGACTCTGCCAAACAGTAGAACAGCCGAGTTGCATTTGCGGAGTCCCCTCGACCCGACAGTGCGGTAGCGACGTTTGCCGCCGCCTCAATAACAGCCTGACTTTGACAACCAGTCCCGGAAATAACCAACGGGTTTTTCGCTGACGTTAGCACCCCGGCAATCTCTTGAGCGAGTTGCTGTTGCGCGTCGGTCAATTGGTCAGGAAAAGGGGCATTCGAATCGATCGCACTGGCAATGGCAAAACCCAGTTGGGCGATCGCCTGAGGATGATCCTGGTAAGTTTGTACTGCAATATCATCAATACGGGTACGGGCAATACTCGCTATATAAATTGGGGTTTTACCAGACTGCAGTGCTTCGCGCACCGCCGCATCCTGCCAATGCGGAATTCTTAGCTCATCGGCTATTTTTTCCCCGGCATTATGCGCTGTTTGACGCAAACTGAGTGCTAAACGGGGTGAGGTATTCATCACATCTTCACCCAGTATAAGTACCGCATCGGCCCTTTCCACTTCAGCCAGATCGGGCACTCGCACTGGGCGGGTGCGCAAAATATCACTAATGCTCTGCTGTAATCCTTGCTGTTTGCGACTAAGCCCCGAATAGAAATTCTCGGCACCAACCATTTCACGAAGTGCAAAATTCGCTTCCAGCGAGGCTCTGGGAGAACCTACTCCCAGCAGGCGCTTTTCGGATCCTATGACATTAAGCAGTGCATCTCTGGTTTCGCCTCTGGACAAAGTTTCCCGAACGGAATCGGCATCTGTTTTGCTCAGGCATTGCGCGTGGGTGACCCGATCCTGTCGATTGACAAAACCATAGCCAAAACGCCCTCTATCACAGAGAAAGTATCCATTTACTTCTGAGTTATACCGGTTCACTACGCGACGAAGTGTCCCATAACGCTCACCCGGACTCGTGTTACAACCTTGCGCACAATGCACACAAATCGATGGAGCCGTTTGTAAATCCCATTTGCGGGCATAATGCTGGCTAAGTGTACGGTCAGTAAACACTCCAGTTGGGCAGACTTCAACCAGATTGCCACTGAACTCATTCTCCAGCACACCATCCTCATGCCGTCCAAAATAAACATGATTATGGGCCGCCATCACCTCTAAATCATGTCCACCTGCGTAATCCTGGTAGTAACGTACACAGCGATAACAGGCAATACAGCGATTCATTTCATGATTAATGAAGGGGCCTAAATATTGGTTGCGGTGAGTGCGCTTTTTACCGCGGTATTTACGCTTAGTATGCCCACTCATCTCTGTCATATCCTGCAAATGACATTCCCCACCCTCTTCACAGACCGGACAGTCGTGCGGATGGTTAGTCATTAACAGTTCGATAATATCCGAGCGGAAATCCTTGGCATTCTTCGCATCAATCGAAATGCGCATCCCTTCACTGACCGGCGTCATACAGGACATAACCAAACGGCCCTGTTCATCACGCTGATCACCTTCCACCTCATCGTGGCGATCATGGTACTGGATCACAGCACATTGGCGACACGCCCCGACCGAACCCATGGCTGGATGCCAGCAGAAATAAGGCAAATCCAAACCGAGCGATAGGCAGACCTGCAGCAAATTGCCTCCCTCAGGAACTTGATATATGCGATTGTCTATTTCTATGCTGACCATAGGTTAACCCGCTACCTGTCACCTGTTATTTTTTACAGCTCTCACCTTCAAATAAAATTCAATTATCTCGTCACCTGCTCCAAGGACAGGCTTTAGCATGAATATGCGCTTCAAAATCTTCTCTAAAGTATCGCAGCGCGCTCTCCAACGGCCCCATAGCCCCCGGTGCGAGTGCACAAAATGTATTTCCCGGCCCCAAAAGATGGGTATGCCGGTTGAGTATCTCCATATCCTCCATCTCCCCTCTTCCTTTTTCAAACTCCGACAGAATATGCTCCACCCAAGGCAATCCGTCGCGACATGGCGTGCACCAGCCACAGGATTCCTGGGCGAAAAAATGCTCCAGATTTAACACCATACCCACCGGACAGGTTTTATCATCCATAATGATCATGGTACCAGTGCCCAAGCGGCTTCCAGCCTTGCCGATGGAGGTGTAATCCATGTGTAGATCCAGATGCTGCTCGGTCAGGAAATTAGTCGAACCACCTCCAGGTAAAAACCCTCGCAACTTGTAGCCGTCCTGCATGCCCCCGGCGTACTTATCGATGATTTCCCGCACCGGTGTTCCTAGTGGCAACTCCCAGGCTCCTGGATTTTTCACTCGCCCGCTGACACCAAATACTTTTGTCCCGGCATCCCCGGTCAAACTCAACCCCTTGTACCAGTCAGCGCCATTATTGACAATATGCGGTACATTACAGATGGTCTCGACATTGTTCACCACCGTGGGACGTCCCCAAAGTCCACTGACCTGAGGAAACGGTGGCTTGGCGCGCGGGTTGGCCCGCTTTCCTTCCAGCGAATTGAGTAGTGCCGTTTCTTCACCACAGATATATCGTCCAGCGCTGGTATGCACATGAATATCCAGATTAAAGCGACTATGCATAATATTCCGGCCCAACAGTCCGTGTTCCCTGCATTCTGCAATCGCCTTGGTCAGCAACTCTGCACAGCGCGTATATTCCCCTCGAATAAAGATATAGGCGGTTTCTGCCTGCAGCGTATAAGCACTGATGATAATACCTTCAATCAGCTGATGGGGATCTCCCTCCATCAGCAAGCGATCCTTGAAAGTACCCGGCTCCATCTCATCTGCATTTATTACCAGATATTTAGGCCGTCGCTGCAACTCTTCCCGATCTTTATACATGGGAACGAAGCTCCACTTCATTCCCGTCGGGAAGCCTGCGCCGCCTCGACCACGCAAATCAGCGTCTTGCAGCAATTGCAAAATATCACCGGACTCCATTTCCAGCAGCGCTTTATGTGCGGCCCTATAACCACCGTTCGCCCGATACTGTTTTAAATCCGGCGGTGTTTTATCGGAACCAATATTTTTTGTTAATGGTGTTTCCATGAATTAACGGCCCGCGCCTCTCATTCAGTTGACCCCAGTATGTTCCTGATCTTTTCTTCATCCAAATGTGTTTCCAGCTCACCGTTCACCAGCATCACCGGCGCTCGGTCACAAGCTCCCTGACAGGCAACCGGCAGCAACGTATACTCCCCATCCTCGGTGGTTTCGCCAAAACCGATATTCAGTGCGCCCTTAAGCTGCGCCGCTATATGGTCACAGCCCATAATCCAGCAACTGACGCTATCACAAAGTAGTATGACCTTATTCCCTACCGGTTTTCTGAAGATCAGATTGTAAAAAGTAGCCACGCCATCCAGTTCGGCAGGTGACATCTCCAACAATTCCGCCACCGCCTTAATACTCTCATCTGACACCCAGCCTCGATGCTTCTGCACGACCTTGAGCGCCTCGATAGAGGCCGCCTGCTTCTGCTCGTAATGGGACGCCTCCGCCTCAATTTCGGCAATTTCTTCGGCACTGAGGGCTACTATTTTTTCCATTTTATTCCAGTTAATTTAATTACTTATGACGAAACAGCAACCGTCTCTCGTGTTCGAGGGCAAGGCATAAAACCTGTGAGGAAGCTGGGTTTACAAACACGTAAATGAGCATTCCGAACAAATTATTAGCGCTGCCATCGAGCGCAAGAGGCGGTTTGTAATCCATCATCGATCTACATCCGCCATCACAAAATCGATACTCGCTATAATTGCTATCAAATCCGCCACATATAGCCCTCTACTCATCAACGGAATCATCTGTAAATGAGGGAAAGAGGGCGTGCGAATTCGAGTGCGATAAGACATGGTACTGCCATCGCTAATCAGGTAATAACTGTTCACACCTTTGGTTCCTTCCACTGGCGTACACGCCTCACCCGCTGGAATAACCGGCCCCCAACTGACATTCACAAAATGCTGAATCAAGGTTTCTATATCTTTAAAGGTGCGCTCTTTCAGCGGCGGCGTAGTCAGTGAGTGGTCAGCTTTATAGGGCCCTTCGGGCATGTTGTTAAGGCATTGCTCGATAATGCGCAAACTTTGCCAAATTTCTTCCACTCGCACCGTACAGCGATCATAACAATCACCCCGATTCCCGGTAGGCACCTCAAAGTCAAAATTTTCATAGCCCGAATAGGGTCGATTTTTACGATAATCCCATTCGAAGCCTGTCGCTCTCAATCCTGGCCCAGTAATACCCCAATCAATGGCTTCCTGTGTGCTGTAGTCGCCGATGCCTTGAGTTCGACGCTTAAGAATACTGTTATCCATCACCATCTTGTCATATTCTTTGAGACGCTTTGGCATATAGTCAATAAACTCGCGGATCATCCGCTCCCAACCTTTGGGGAGATCCTGCGCCACACCACCTATTCTGAACCAGCCACCGTGCATCCTCGCGCCCGTCACGGCTTCGATAATTTCAAATAGCTTTTCTCGGTCGATAAACATGTAAAAGATTGGGGAAAGCTGTCCCACGTCTTGAGCAAACGTACCATAAAAGACCAGATGGCTGGCAACGCGATATAGCTCCGCCATCATTATACGGATCACCTTGGCTCGCTCCGGAACCTCAATCCCGGCCAGTTTTTCTACCGCCATCACATAGGGGAAGTTATTCATTACTCCACCCAAATAATCTATGCGATCGGTGTAAGGTATGTAGGTATGCCAGGATTGCCGTTCTGCCATTTTCTCCGATGCACGGTGGTGGTAGCCAATATCGGGAACCGCATCCACCACTTCTTCACCATCCAGCTGAAGTGCAATCCGAAAAACACCGTGCACACTGGGATGATTCGGCCCCAGGTTTAAAAACATGTATTCGCTATCTTCAGTCGCCCGTTGCATTCCCCACTCTTCTGGTCTGAAACGCAGGGCTTCCTGTTCGAATTCTGTTTTATCCTGGTCGAGGCTATAGGGTTCCATCTCTGTCGCCCTTGCAGGGTGATCCTTGCGCAGAGCATGACCTTGCCATGTGGGTGGACACAGAATTCGGCACAGGTTGGGGTGACCCTTAAATTCTATGCCAAACATATCCCAGGCTTCACGCTCATACCAGTTCGCGTTCGGCCAGATGTGTGTAATCGTTGGCAACCAGGCATCTTCGCTGGATAGCGGAACCTTGATGCGTATATCTTCATTGCGCTGATAAGAGGTGAGATGGTAGACAAGGGTATAATCACTTTCTGGCTGTCCCTCACGATGTGTACGAGCACGCTCATCAATACCAGCCAGGTCATAGAGCATGCCAAAGGGGAGTGCAATTTCTGATTTAAGATAGCAGAGAAAGGCAACGATCTGGTCACGCGCAACCCAGAGCGTGCTTATACCGTCACAGCCAGGCTGTTCAGCCAACAGCGCAGCACCAAACCGGGAACTCAATTCCTGGATCAGCTTTGGTTGTGGCTGCACTTCAGTTAGCACTTGGTTAATCCCCGCTATCAATTCGGAAAATCTGCGCTGCTATAATTCGTAAGGTGACCTCAGGATCTTCACCTTTTGCCTCTCTTCGTTGCGTAAATCTCTTTGACTCACTTTCTTCGCTTTTTGAACGCCCTGATCACCCACCACCCAACTCAACGGTCGTTTTTCCTGGCCAATCGCATCCTGCAATAGCATTAAGCCCTGCAATAACGCTTCCGGGCGCGGCGGACAGCCCGGCACATACACATCAACTGGAAGAAACTTATCAACTCCCTGCACCACACTGTAGACGTCGAACATGCCTCCGGAGTTGGCGCAGGATCCCATCGAGATGACCCAACGCGGTTCCAACAGTTGATCGTAAAGGCGCTGTATCACTGGAGCCATCTTGCGAAACACAGTCCCGGAAATCACAATAAGATCGGCCTGCCGAGGGGTTGCTCGTATGACTTCTGCCCCAAATCGGGCAATATCATGACGACTGGTAAAAGCTGTGGCCATTTCCACATAACAACAGGAAAGACCAAAATTAAAAGGCCAGAGAGAGTTTTTGCGCCCCCAATTAATCAGGTCATCCAGTCTGGCCATAAACAGGCTACGCTGCACGTTCTCATCGAAATACTGCTCACGCAACCCTTCTCCGGGGCCGGAATCAGCTTTGCTGAGGCTCCATTGCATACTCACACCTTATGATTTAATTAATTGTTCAGCTTTATTCTTGTTTACGAGAAATTCTCGGTCTGTCATTCTTCCAATCAAGAGCACCTAAACGCCACAGATAAACCAGAGCAGCAATCAAAATAACAATAAACACAATAACTTCAACAAACCCCAACCAGCCAACTTCGCGAAAAGCGATGGCCCAGGCAAATAGAAAAACGGCTTCCAGGTCAAAAATTACAAAGAGGATTGCGACCAGGTAGAAAGGGACAGTAACGTGATAACGAGCGCCTCCGACCGACACGATACCGGATTCGAAAGGTTCGTCGGTGGCACGATCGTGCCTGCGAGGCCCCAAAAAGTGAGACAATAAAAGCATGGCAACCACCAACCCCATCACCGCAAAAAAATAGATGAGGAGTGGACCAAGAACCGCGGTTTCTGCAGATGTTGCGTTCACGACATAAGCTCCCACCACAAAAAAACTTGCGCTAATAATTTATTGCAGCGGTGAGACGCCTACTTCTTAGAAATTGCTACACCGCGTATACAGCGCCAAGCATTAAGAATAGAAGCAACTTATCACAACAATAAGGGGGAATGCCAGAAAAAGTAATTTTAGTGTTTGCAGAAGGGGTTTTTAGCTTAGGGCCTGATAACACTAATTTGATTGTCACTGTTGAGCCTGAAAAAGCGCCAATCAAGGCATGAGGAGCATAGTTTGGTTGCTCCAAATAAGCGACAAGTAACGCTGAGTGGCACTTTTTTCAGACTCAACCAGCTGGGCCAAGGCCCTAGTTTTCCTGAGGTCGAAACGGAGATACCGGCATCGCTGTAACCTTTGCACCGCCGGCTTCACTGATTTTTGCAATGCCCTCTTTTTCCACCTCATCAATGCGAATAATTGAATGCAGAGGAACATAGCTTCGTGTTACAGATTCAAATTCAGTTTTCAGCCTTTCTTCATTGGGATCTACCACGAGTTGGCTTCGCTCTCCAAAAATAATCTCTTCTACTTCGATAAAACCATAGAGATCACTCTGATAAATTTGCCGGGCAAATACCTCGTACACCTTATCCTTGTTATAGAAAACAACTTTATAAATCTGTCGCTTGGCCATAGGAAAGTTCAATACCGATCACAACTAAAAAAGGGGGGCGCAAGAATACCATAACTGGTAAAAATATCGACTCTTTCTTCAACGCGCAGTCAAAGGCTATTTTAAGCTTTGGTTGTAGCAAAAGATACTTGTATTATTGGAGCGATATACAGCATTTACAGTACCTGCTTCTCCCTCAGATCCTCGATCTCGATCTGAGAATAGCCCAGCAGCTCCTCTAATACTTCCTGAGTATTTTCCCCAAGCAAAGGAGGTGCTTTAGCCGGTTCAATGGGTGTTTTCGAATACTTGATGGGATTAGCTACTAACGGCACTTTTCCCGCCAGCGGGTGCTCTACCTCTATCCGCATTTTGCGCGCTTTGATTTGCGGATTGTCAAAAACCTGATCGAGTCGATTAATCGGTCCGCATGGCACCGAAACGGCCTCCAGATCTGTCAGCCAACGGGCGCTATCACGACTAATTAATATCTCTGCGATTGCTCCACAAAGCTCCTCTCGATTCTTAACCCGTGCCGAATTGCTTGCATAACAGTCGTTATCAGCCCATTGCGCACAACCGGCCACTTCACAAAATTTGCGAAACTGTTCATCATTGCCAATCGCTAAAATAATAAAACCATCTCGTGTGGGGAAAGCCTGATAAGGCACGATATTGGGGTGGGCATTTCCCAGCCGCTGTGGCGCAACGCCGCCAATCAGGTAG
>CBDUGR010000056.1:0-9475 GCA_965366515.1 uncultured Gammaproteobacteria bacterium
AACCAGTCTGAACAAGCTTTTAACCGCTTACTGGCGTCACCTCTCAATCTTATCCTGTTACATACACTTTTTATCAGCGGCGCCGTATTTGTAGTAAGCCGTGGTATTCACGGAGGCATCGAACGTATTTCCAAAATAATGATGCCTACGCTGTTCCTGCTGCTGATTATTATGGTTATTAATTCCGCGGTTGCGGCCGATATGGAAGCAGGATTGAAATTTCTATTCTCTCCCGATTTTTCAAAACTGACTCCAGCCACTTTTGTGCTCGCATTAGGACAGGCATTTTTTTCCGTTGCTATTGGTGTAGGTGTGCTGATGACCTACGGCTCCTATATGCCAAAAAGCTTTTCTCTGACCACTTCGGCTGCAACCATTGCTTTAGCTGATACTGCAGTGGCTATTTTAGCAGGCCTGGCAATCTTTCCGGTTGTTTTTCAATATGGCTTAAACCCTGGTGGAGGACCTGGGCTTATTTTTGTAACGCTGCCGGTGGCCTTTGGTCAAATGCCGGGTGGCCATATTCTCGGCTTATTGTTCTTCGTGCTCCTTTTCTTTGCCGCTTTTTCCACCGCAATCGGAATGCTTGAGCCTATCGTTTCCTGGTTTTCAGATCGCGGCATGAACAGACCCATTATGGCGATAGTATCAGGCGCTACGGCCTGGTTTATGGGTTTGGCTGCAGTACTATCCTTCAATCTCTGGTCAGATGTCAGGTTGCTCTCGGCTATCCCCCTGCTTGCGGAAAAAGATATATTTGAGCTGATTGATTTTTTGATCTCTAATCTGATGCTACCGCTAAACGCATTACTGATCGCGGTGTTTTCGGGCTGGGTAATGTCAAGAAGCTCCACTTTGAATGAACTACAGTTGACAGATAATTGGGGCTATAAATTCTGGCGCTTTAGTATTCGATATATCGCTCCTATTGCAATCGGCGTCATCTGCTATACCAGTATTTTTTAATAACTTATCAACAAATACTAGGGCCTGTTAACACTAATTTGAGCAAACCAACAGCTGGTGAATATGATTTTATTATAATCGGTGGTGGCATCGCTGGCGCTTCAATTGCTTTTGAACTCAGTCTTTTCAAAAATATTTTACTGATAGAGCGTGAGGATGCCTTTGCCTACCATACGACTGGACGTTCAGCTGCAACCTATATCGAGCTTTTACATAATCAAACGATAGTTGCCTTATCGCGCGCCAGCAAAGGTTTCCTTAGTAGCCCACCGTCTGGATTTACGGATATCCCTCTACTCAAAAGATGCGGCTGTATTATCACCGCCAACATCACCGAGCAGCAATCGCTAGAATCAGCATTCGAGCAGGCCATTGGATATGGCACAGAAGCTGAAATGATAAGCGCGCAAGAGATCTCCAAAAGGATACCTTTTATTCGTACAGAACCGCAGGTGATTTTTGCTGGAATCTACGAACCACAGGCTCAACATATTGATGTTGACGGCTTATTCCAGGGCTATATTAAGGGTATTAGAGTGCGGGGCAGCCATACTCATACTCGTACAAGCATATTAGAAATTAAACGCTCAGATGGATATTGGCATGTGCAAACATCCCAACATTCACTCCGCTCACCGGTAATCATTAATGCTGCAGGGGCATGGGCTGACTCTGTCGCGGAAGCAGCCGGAGTCACACCTATTGGATATGAGCCCAAAAAACGCACCATGATCTCCTTTGATGCACCTGCGAATGTGGATATTTCCACCTGGCCCATGATGGGAAATATTTCCGGCAGCTTTTACTTTATCCCGGAGGCAGGACAATTATTAGGTTCTCCTGCTGACGAAACCCCTTCCCCGCCCTGTGATGCACAGCCTGATGAGTTGGGAGTCGCTACGGCTGTATACAATATTGAGCAGCATACCCATCTACAAATCAGCAAGATTAATAGCAAGTGGGCGGGTCTTAGAACCTTTGCCCCTGATCGCCTGCCAGTTGTCGGGTTCGACGCCGGTACCGAGGGGTTTTTCTGGTTTGCCGGCCAGGGTGGTTTTGGAATTCAGACCGCTCCCGCACTCGCTAAGCTTGGGGCAGCGCTTGCTCTAAAAAGGGAAGAGACTGAGGTAGCCAAGGCCGTGGGAATTGATTTGCCAATTGTGCTGCCTGATCGTTTCCGATAGCAAAAAGGTGGCCGCTATTTCAACTCGATTTCAACGTTATTTGTTACCAGGCCTGGTTTTTCAATCGGTGATTGTTGGAGGCGGCTATGCGACCGGTCGAGAGCTGGTGGAGTTTTTTGTTTCCAACGGGCCGCTGGGTGGACTGTTAGGTATGTTGCTGGCCATGGCTATTTGGAGTGTCGTACTTACTGTCAGTTTTGAGTTTGCCCGCATCACAGGCAGCTACGATTACCTGACCTTTTTCCGCAACCTGTTGGGAAGAGGCTGGATTCTCTTTGAAATCCCCTTTTGTGCGCTCATCATTGTTTCTCTAGCAGTCTTGGGATCTGCCACTGGCACCCTGTTGAGCAGTCACTTTAATATTCCTGATTACACCGGAACCCTCCTACTAGCCTTGCTGATCGGCATCCTCGCTTTCTATGGAACAGCACTGATTGAAAAAGTATTCGCCTCATGGTCTTTGGTGCTTTATACGGCCTATATAGCTCTGTTTCTCTGGTGCTGGAACACTTTCGGCGATTCGATAAAAGCGGGGTTTGCAACACCCGTTATTGCAGAAAACTGGTACCGTGGAGGCGTTGTTTATGCCGGGGTGAATATCGCTGCGATACCGGCCATTTTGTTTAGCCTTAGGCATTTACAGGTGCGTAGTGATGCCATTTGTGCCGGTTTATTAGCGGGTCCCATTGCTATGATTCCCGCCCTGCTATTTTATATACTACTGATTGGATTCTACCCCGCCATCACGGCTGAAAAACTGCCGCTCACGTTCGTACTTGATCAGCTAAATCAGCAGTATTTTGGCTACCTGTTTCAGATAATAATCATTGGAACCTTTATTGAAACCGGAACAGCCCTGATACATTCCCTAAATGAGCGAATTGCGGTGGTTTTCAAGCTTGAGCAACGCTCCGAAATCACGGCCTGGTGGCGCCCGATAACGGCCGTGATAGCGCTTACGACATCGGTATTTTTAGCGACCAAAATTGGCCTTGTTCAGCTAATTGCTGACGGTTTAGGTACCCTCACCTATGCATTTTTGCTGGTATTCGTGTTACCTGTTATGACAATAGGGATCTGGAAAATATACCGAGCAACATAAGCGCTCGCTCATCACAGGCACTAAACAGATCTCTATCCGTTTTATTTGTTGGCTATATAGACTTTGGCGTACTAGCAGGCTATTGAACACGTATGACAAAGCATCTCTCTCCCGATACAACAATGCAGGGTTTCTGCGGGTTCAGGGTTTCTATGAATGCTGAGTTTCTATAAATAAAGAGTTCCTATAAAGACAAGCTGTCGTTCCCTTTTTGGTATGGGCCCTATTTATCCCCCGCGATAGACTAACCTCCAGAATTTAATTTTCAATGGGGGCGATATGCTTAATAAGAGTATAATGCATACAACCAGGTTCAAAATAAAACCACTGGCAATCGTGGTAGCAGCAACTGTAGTTTCATTTCAATCACCTATCACCTCTGCCGAATCCACCCTTGAGGAAGTTGTGGTTACCGCTCAAAAGCGGGAAGAGAGCCTACAGGAGACTCCCATTGCAGTATCGGCATTTACAGCATCCGCAATAGAAAACAAAGGTATCGAAAACATATCAGAGGTTGCCGATTTCACGCCCAACCTGGTATTCGATACGACCTCACCTGTGAGCGGTCTTTCTTCCGGTGCAGTTGTTTTTATTCGTGGAATAGGCAATACCGACTTCAGTTTGACCACTGACCCTGGTGTGGGCATATACGTTGACGGCGTTTATATGTCGCGATCTGCTGGTGGTGTACTTGATGTGCTGGATATTGAGCGTATTGAAGTGTTACGTGGACCACAGGGTACACTTTTTGGGCGCAATACTATTGGCGGGGCAATTAATGTAACGTCACGCCGACCCGCTGAAGTGTTGGGAGGAAAGGTAGAACTCACCGCTGGCAACTTCAATCGTATTGATTTTCGTGGTTCTATTGATATCCCTATCACAGAAAACCTCCTCTCTACCTTGGCAATATCCCGAAAAAACCGTGACGGCTATGTCGATCGCGTACTAGCGGGAGGCGAGTTAGGTGATGAGGACAAAATTTCATTCCGGGGCACACTCGTTTATGAACCAAGCGATTCCTGGGATTTTCAGCTCAGTGTTGATCACACCCAAATCGATGAGCAAAGCGCTGCATCAACGCTCGCAGGATTTACTGCAGGCGCCGGCACACTGGGATATGCCTTAGCGACATTTGGCGATATCCCTTCCGGCTTGGCTGACCTTGCCAAATATGTAACGGATGGCGAAGACGACCATAGTTTTGCCACCGGGCCGACAGGCACTCAGTTGGATATAAGCGGTATGTCTCTAGCATCCAATTTCCACGCCGAAAATTTCGATATTAAATATACTCTGGCTTACCGGGAAACCAATGGAGAGTTTTTCCGTGATCCGGATAACTCACCCCACGCGATAACCCATACGCTGAATCCGGATTATGATCACGAACAGATCAGTCATGAACTACAAATCACTGGTACTGCCTTTGGCGGACAACTAAAGTACGCGGGTGGAATCTATTACTTTGAAGAAGAAGGTACGGACAACGTATTTGTACCTGTTTTCCTGCCTACGCCGGATCTTGCTGCCGGATTCCCAGCAACTATCAGCAATTTCGCTGAAGTTGACAACACCAGTGAGGCTGCCTATCTGCAGCTTAGCTGGAGCCTATCAGACACAGTTTCCATCACCGGTGGGATTCGTCACACATCTGATGACAAGGGTTTTGACTATACCCAATTTATTGGTGCAGATATGGCGGGCAACCCGTTACCTTTTTTCCCCGGCGCGATCAATCAATATGATATGTTTTCCCCTGGGTTGCTGCCATTGGTAGGAAATGGTAGTGGCTCAACTGAAGATTCCTTTGAAGAGACAACTTTCAAATTCGGAATTGATGCAAAGCTTGCGGACGATACCTTGCTCTATTACAGTTTTTCTCAAGGTTTTAAAAGTGGCGGTTTCGTGTTGCGATATGTTGAGTCCGTCCCGGACATTCGGTCGTTTGAGCCGGAAACCATTGACTCCCATGAGATTGGCGTTAAATGGCAGGGATGGGATGATCGCATGCGTATTAATGCCGCGCTCTTTTATGCTGAATATGATGAAGTACAGGTAACCTTTTTTGATAGCCTCGGTGGACCCATTACCGCTAATGCTGGAGAGGTTGAGCTGAAGGGCTTTGAATTAGAGGTCACGGCGCTGTTATCGGACAATCTACAGCTGGACATGGGCTACGGCTATACCGATGGGGCCTATAACAAAATCAACCCTATTACCGGCCTATCACTGACCATCAGTGATTCGGCCAAACTGGTAAACACCCCAAAAAACAATTTTAACCTGGGCTTGGAATACAGCATCCCGGTAAGTGGCAACGAATTAGCTATTCGAGTAGATTATGCCTATACCGACGAAATATTTAATGATTCACAAAACTCTCCCTTTCTGTTCCAGGACTCATACGACACTTGGAATGCTTCAGCTCGATTAGATATAGGCGAAGACCTGGACCTGGTTGTATTTGTCAAAAACTTAACTGACGAACGCTATATCGAAAGTGGTGACTCCAACTTCGGGCTGGGATTTCACGAAGCCAACTACAATCGCCCAAGAGAGTACGGTGCAACCTTGAGATATCGATTTTAATTATTCGGAGATTTAGCAATGAGTAAACTATTTAACGCCGCCGTTGTGCAAGCTGCTCCCGTATTTATGGATCTTGAAGGTTGTGTGAATAAAGCTATAGGATTGATAGAGACAGCCGCTCAAGCGGGTGCTCGAATAGTAGCCTTTTCAGAGTGCTGGTTCCCTGGATACCCTTGGTGGATATGGCTGTCACCGACGGCAGATAATGTCAGGTATTTCCAGCAGTATCATGAAAACAGCCTGGTGGTAGGTGATGATGCCTTCAATCGATTAGGGAAAGCCGCCAGGGATAATAAAATTTTTGTATCCATCGGTGCCAGCGAGCGGGATCATGGTTCACTGTATATTGCGCAATTCCTATTCAGCGACAATGGAACCCTGCTACAGGGGCGTAGAAAATTGAAACCTACCCATATGGAAAGAACGGTGTATGGTGATGGTGACGGTAGTGACTTAGATGTGCTTGATACTGGGTTAGGCCGTATCGGTCAACTCTGTTGTTGGGAGCATCTACAACCGCTCTCAAAATATGCTATGTACAGCATGCATGAGCAGATTCATATTGCTGCGTGGCCATCCTTTAGCACCTATCCGCAGGCATATGCGCTGGGGCCGGAAGCAAACAGCGCCGCTTCTCAGGTATATGCACTGGAAGGACAGTGCTTTGTATTAGCGCCCTGTGGCACCGTATCGCAGGAAATGTATGATTCATTGGTTGAAACCGAAGAGCAGGCAAAGCTTATCAGTGTAGGAGGTGGATACGCGCAGATATATGCGCCCGATGGAAGCCCCATGTGCAAACCTTTGGCAAACACAGAAGAGGGTCTGTTATTTGCGGAAATTGATCTGGGTGCCATCACCATTGCAAAATCTTTCGCCGACCCGGTGGGCCATTATGCGAGACCGGATGTCACCCGTTTATTGCTAAATCGATCGCCGCAACAAAAGGTAGAGGAGTTTACGCCGGAACTGGCGGATGAAATTGTTACCTATCAGGAAGATAGTAGCCTTAAATAACCGTGCCTTAATTAAATAGTCCTTATTACCTGAAACTGAGAAATATTATATTGCGAAAGGAGAAGTATCTTGCCCAAAAACAATATGCCCAGCAATTGGACTCCCCCGGCCCCGGCCTGGCAGTCCGTATGGCAGGAAACCGATGACCCGCTAATTACGGGCTATTTTGGTATTCAGGGAGACGAACCCATTTCGCTCGAAAAGTGGGCGAAAACTGCTTTTTTTTCCGAGCATGCACCGTTACATCTGGAGCAAGGAAAATATATAGACCAGGAAAATATCACCAACCACCTATTCGTTGCATATTGGCGAAATTCTGCCTATCAGCAATGGTGGGCAAAAAACGCAGCTTGGTGGATGAACGACAAGCGCCTTGAAGAGGGTGTTGGTTATTGGCGTGAAATCATTGCCATGCCATTCGACCACTTCGAAACACTGCATTCAACAGCAACTCCTCACGGCATTGGAACTTTCGCAGATGACATTGAGGGGCCAATTGATGAGCATGGTTATCCGGGTGGAGCAAGAGACAGGATTCCACTTTCAGAAACATCTGATCTGAAAAACATTAAAAGTGTACAGATACCACTCAAGGCTCAGCAAAAAGCCGGAGGGAAAAGAGTCACCATTACTCCTCCGGAAAACATGTGTGTAATTCAGTCGGGACAAGACTGGTCAAACTGCAGTATTGAAGAAAAGGCCTTTTACCTGGATAACGTGCACCCCACGTTATTGGAAGGTATGCGTTTCTTAAGGGACAACCCAATTGACGCTAATTGCTATGCCCTGCGCTTTGTCGATAAAAAAGATAGTAATTGGGAGACTAAGGAGCAAAGCTTTGGTCTGGGGTACGCGCCTGATATCTACACCTTTGAAAACTGGGCCAAGAGTCACCCAACACATTTAGCAATTTTTGGTGATTTTATGAAAATGGTTTCGGTTTTTGGTGAAGAAATGAAACTTCAACTCTGGCATGAAGTCGCTGTATTGCCCAGCGAAGGGTCTGAATTTGAGTATATTAATTGTCACGCGAACACAGGTCTATTAGGTTATGCGGATAGCTCTAAAATGGAGTAACATCAATAAAGCCAATTTTTTATGGCTAGTTAGGTGATACATATGCTTCCTCTAATTCCTGAAGGTTACAAAAAATCAACTTCAAATATTCTTGAGAAAGAACGGTTTGACTATTGGCGCGACCTTATTTGCGATGAGTTTGTTAAACTGGATTGCGAGGAAATTAAACGCGGCTCCTTTCACGGCGAGATACGAGGCGGTGTCGGTGTATCAAGTTTGCGCTTTTCCGAGGTGATTTCAGATCCTCAGATAGTCCACCGTTCAAAGCGTCAGATTTCGAAATCAACTGAGGAAGAATTCCTAATCAGCTTTCAATTGGCTCAGCAGGGGCTGGTCAGGCAGGATGGCCGCGAGGCAATACTCCGGCCAGGTTATTTTGCTCTCTATGACAGCACGCGTCCATACACATTGGAATTCAACGATCATTTCCATCAATTTATTGTGCAAATGCCCAAAGAAGTATTAAGCCGGCATTTAATGGCTCCCGAGCAATACACAGCAATTCCCATATCGGGAAACCAAGGGCTGGGTGCAATTCTCTCCAATTTTATCTTTTCACTGGCGAAAGAGTTACATCACGTGCAGCAAGCGCCTGAAGAGTTATCGGAAAATCTTGTAAATATGATCGCAATGGCCTTTAGTTCATCTTTGATGCTTAAGGAAGCTGGCAATCAATCAGTTGCCCGTGAAACAGTCAAATTCCGAGTTCGTCAATACATCGACAACAACCTGTTCAATCCGGAATTATCCAATAATCATATCGCTACGGCTCAGGGGATCTCTACCCGCTATTTGAATAAGCTGTTTGAGAATGAAAAACAAAGTATACACAGCATGATACTGGATAAAAGAATGCGCAGGGCCTATGAACTACTTAGCAATCCGGCTTATTGTGGGCATAGCATCGAGAAAATATCTTATACCTTGGGCTTCTCCGCTCCGGCACATTTTTCGCGAGCCTTTAAGAAACATTTTGGTAAAAACCCAAGTGACGTCAGAAAATAAAAATGCCAACCAATAACTTAATCAGCACCTGTTAACAATCACTGTCTCTAAATCCCACGGATAACCCGCCCACAAAATTGCGCTTGGGAGATCGGTTTTAACTTCGACACCGTCGGCATTTTCGTCAACATAATTTAAGCTGTATCTACCAGGCGAAAAAAAGGGTCACACCAAATCCTGCGCGACCCATGAGGGAGGGCTATATCTAACTAAAGCATGCGCTTCTGATGTTCTATCAGATAGTCAATTTCCTCTTCAGTATTAAAAAAGTGCGTGCAAACTCTAAGATTGCCTACTCCACCAAGATTACGCAGTGAAATCTTGATAGGTTTCATACAACGTCCCGGCGCCGCGCAGCTATCAAAAAAGGCGGTATCCTTTTCGTAATTCCCGCTGGTGTAGGTGATCAGGCCATGGCGCTTCGCCGGATCGGTTGGGGAAGTGACGGTACAGCCAATTTCCTGCAACCGCTCAATCGCATAGGTGCCTAAACGTTTAATGCGTTCCTCTACATTTTTAATACCGATCTTCT
>CBDUGR010000057.1:0-9471 GCA_965366515.1 uncultured Gammaproteobacteria bacterium
GACCGGTCAGTGGCTCGCGGGGAGAGAGCCTCGATTGCGGCTCCAGGTGATGCCCACCCCCGCGAACCAGCCCTGGCTGGGCGCAATCCGCCTTAGCCAGCGGGAGGTGCTGATGTTGAAGCGGTCGATCGGGTAGATTATGTCAGCAAACCGGTCAATCTTTATACTCAAGTCCCTGCGCTTTGCTCCGAGGCCCGTCGTCCTTTAGTTTTTAGTCATATTGAGGGCTATCCTGGATGGCGGTTAGTCGATGTGCTTTTAACCAACCGTAAACATCAGGCGATCGCCTTAAATACGACGCCTGACCGGGTCATTCAAGATTATGCGGAACGCATGCTCAAAGGCCCCGGTGATATTGTTGAAATTAAGAAGGGGCCGGTTAAGGAGAAGATCTGGTTGAGTCAGGATGCTGATTTGACACGCTTGCCGGCAGTCACGCCCAGTGAAGGCATTGACGTGCCCCATTTAGAATTAAAAGCTTCCGATTTCCATATACCGACGATTAGTGGCGCAATTATCATTACCAAAGAGCGGGGTACAGATGTACAGAATTGCTCCTTTTCAATGGTTCAGGTAGCCGGGCCGCAACGCGGCCAGTGTTATATTCTGTCATCACACACGTGGCGAAATATTGAAAGCTATCGCGCCCATAATGAGCCTATTCCTATGGCGATGGTTATTGGCTGTCACCCTGCTTACGAATTGGCTGCCGTCTATACCGGACCACATCCCGGCTATAGTGAACTGCAACTGGCGGCTACTCTGTTGGGGCAACCCATTCCTGTAACTCGCTGCGAGACCATTGATTTGCAGGTGCCTGCCTATGCGGAACTGGTGATTGAAGGCTATTTTGATCCACAGGCCGGTCCGTATATACATACTTCGGCTCATACTGATACCTATAGCCCGATTATCGGCGAAGAGATTTTTTTCGGTGTCACCGCTATCAGTATGCGTGAGAAGCCGATCTATCGCCATATTCAGCCAACGCGATTTACGGATCACCACGGTATTTGCGAATTTTATATCGCACCGCTTCTGTACAATACGTTACGTAGCAAGGGGATTAATGTGCATGATGTGGCGGTGCCGATGCACTCATCGATCAATTGTGCTGCAATTCAGATGACCGCAAGCTGCCGTGAAGAGGTGCGTGATGCAATATTGACGGGTCTGGCAATGCCTTTCCTGCCCCGTATGATTATTGCAGTGGATAAGGATGTTGATATTCAAGACACCGACGAATTAATCTATGCACTCTCGGTCAGGGCAGATCCGGCAAAGGGTATTATTGTAATGGAGGATCTGCGTTCCTTTGACTTGGAACCACTCGGCGAGCTTATATCCGGTTTGGAAAATACCAAGCTGCGTTCTGCGGCCCGTTGGGGGATTGATGCCACCAAGCCACCATTAAATAATCCCGAACGACGTATTCAATTTGAACGTTTGCGAGCCAGAGGTGAGGGTAAAGTGACATTGAAAGATTTTATTGATCGCTGAGTGCGGTGAAGGCTGATTAATGGACGATGGGCAGAAATTTTTGTTCCAGGTAGATTTGAGTCAGGAAAAAAGGGGAAAATGGATATGTTAAAAAATACTAAGCAAAGCTACGGGTTAGTCTCAATCATCTTTCACTGGGCGTTTTTTATGCTCATTATAGGTACGATCCTCGTTATCGGCTTGGCCGAGGATATGCCCGATGGCCCAGAAAAATTTGCACAGATTGGCATACACAAGTCGATTGGCGTGCTGTTGTTGGGCCTGATTTTTCTACGTTTTATCTGGCGTGTTAATAATGAACGTCCTGAACCATTGGCGAAAAACCCACTCGAAAAGAAACTGGCTCACCTGATGCATCTGTTGTTGTATGCGATTCTTTTTGCGCAGCCTGTATTTGGTATATTGATGTCACAATCAGCCGATTACGATGTCTCCTTTTTTGGGCTGGTCACACTGCCGGCACTGGTAGCGGAAAACGAACTCTTTGGCGATATTATGCATGAAGCCCATCATATCACCGGAACATTGCTTGTGGTTTTGATTGTCATTCATGGTTTGGCCGCGATCAAACATCATCTCTTTGATAAGGACAGAACGCTCATAAGAATGCTAAAGGGCAGGTAATTTTATTAGCATCGTGTGTCAGGTATTGCAGGCCGAGGTGATAGTCGGCCACTAGAGATTCAGGCGTTAGCCGCTGTTTGCGCGACGCTATGCAATCTTTGATGGGGAAACTTGCAGATAAAGGTGCTGCCTTTGCCCGGTGTGCTGTTGATATCAAGGGTTGCGTCGTGGTTGATCAATATATGTTTGACGATGGCCAGCCCGAGTCCGGTGCCGCCTGTGTCCGAGCCTCTACCCTTGTCAACGCGATAAAATCGTTCAGTGAGTCGGGGTATATCACGGTGATCGATTCCAATTCCCTGATCCTGCACGGACAGTTGCCCACCTGTTGGGCTGCTGGTCCACCAAATACTGATCTGGCTACCTTTCGGTGAGTATTTGCTGGCATTGGAGATCAGGTTTGAAATCAGGCTGTAAAGCTCCGATTCGATCCCGGATATAGCGTAAAGGGACGGACATTCGACCTTCAACGTTTGCTTCTTTTCCGCAAGGGGAGCGGCCAGATCGCTGCTGACACGACCGATTAATTTGTCAACTTCGACCAGTTGCGGTAGCGCCGATGCGTGTCGTGTCTCCAGTTTGGACAGTGTTAGTAGATCCTGAATCAACGCTCTCATACGTTCGGTCTGCTGCTGCATATTGGTTAGCGCGCGCTGCCAAAGTGGTGGGATATCCTCGTCTGAATCGGACAGAGTTTCCAGGTAACCTGTCAGCACAGTAATGGGGGTGCGGATTTCGTGCGACATGTTGGCGACGAAGTCAGTTCTTACCTGTTCCAGCTTTTTCATTTCGGTAATATCACGTACGATGATCAGTCTGTCCTGTTTGCCGAATAGCGCGATCTGGTATTGCAGAATGACATTATCGTTAACCGGGGAAGTCAGTTCCAATGGCTTCTCGTAGTCATTTTTTTCAAAATAGGTTTTGAATGCCGGATCGCGAATCAGATTGGTCAGCAGTTGTCCTACATCGGTTTTTTGTACCAGTCCAAGTAGTCTTTCGGCTGCAGGGTTCCACCATTCAATATTACCTTCCTGGTCGAGCATCACAAATCCATCCCGCAAAGCAAAGGTGGAGTCGCGAAAACGTTTGATGACGCGTTTTAATCGAGCGCGGTATTTTAGCTGATGCTGTTGTAGTTTGTAGATATCATCGAATATCTCTCCCCATAGGCCGTGGCTGGTGGGCGGATCGATGGTGTTGGGTTGCTTAAGCCATTGGTACAGTCGAAATAACTGGCGTAGATTCCAGCCAATATAACCGATCAGCGCCAGTATCAGTGCGATTGTTAACGCATCAAACAGCCAGCCTGCGATGAGCGCGGTAAATACCAGTATGGCAAGTTGGCGTAATTCTGATGCGGGATTAAAGTTCACTTGGTCTTTTATGATTGCGTTGATGAAAAACGATAACCGGTGCCTCTCACGGTCTGTATGTATTTGTCATAGCCAAAGTCTGTCAGTGCTTTTCGTAGACGCCGAATATGCACATCTACGGTTCGATCATCGATATACACATTACCTCCCCAAACCAAATCAAGCAACTGTTCCCGTGAATAGGCTCGATCGGGGTGGCACATAAAAAATTGAAGTAGTTTGTATTCGGTAGGCCCAAGCTTGACCTCTTGGTTATTGGCGCTGATCCGATGTGCATCTTGATCCAGCCGCAGGCCATCGTAGTTAATCATCTGTTGACCGGATTCCTCGCTGGAGCGTCTTAGCAGTGCCTTGATGCGGGCCATTAGTTCCTTGGTTGAAAAAGGTTTGGTGACGTAATCGTCAGCGCCGGTTTCAAGGCCTTCCACCTTGTTGCCCTCCTCTCCCTTTGCGGTAATCATAATGATGGGGATCTGTTTGGTTGAGTTCTCGCGTCGTAAGCGGCGCGACAGTTCGATACCACTGATACCCGGCATCATCCAATCCAGCAGTATTAAATCCGGACGATTGTCCATAATAATTGTATGGGCGGTCATGGCATCGCCGGCCTGCAAGCAATTATATCCGTTCAGCTCAAGTGTCATGGCTACCATGTCTCGAATGGAAGCTTCATCATCGACAATCAGTATGGTTTGATCGCTCATGTTTTTGTCCGTAAAGCCAGGTCTTCTGCTACCATAGCGTTGGAGACCGTTGATAAATTTTTGATATTACCGGCTGTATGTAAAACATCGAGTCAAAGGCTCCCTGGTTAGTTTTGTCTGGATACGCTTCTTAACGCTATTTGAGAATCTGCTATTCCCCAATAATCCGATTTCGCCTGATTTCCTTTGCCGTGCGCCGATGTTACATTAGAGCAATTCAATATGACAGATTCATTACATAAGCTGAAAAATACAGTAAATAGCACCTTTGGAGTAATAAGGAGTTAGTTTTTAAGTGTCAAATTATAAGATTCATGAAGATATTGCTGCAGCGTTAAGCAGTTATCAATTGCCTGTGAAATTGCCATTTGGGTTAGCTCCCGGGCCAATTATGTATTCCGTGGAATATGTCGATGGCGAATGGGGCGACGGTCTGCTGGAGGCGAACAAACCTCTATTGCTTCAGCCAAGTGCCAAGGTACTGCATTATGGTCAGGAAATTTTTGAGGGAATGAAAGCGTACCGGGTCAACCAGCCGCGTGCGACCCTGTTTCGACCCGAGCGTAATTGGGCGCGATTTAATCAGTCCGCGCAGCGTATGGCAATGCCGAAAATACCCGAGGAGCTCTTTATGGAGGGGGTTAATCTGGTGACGGCCTATAGCGAGACGATTATTCCAGAGAAGTCCGGTGAGTCACTTTACCTTCGGCCTTTTATGTTTGCATCTGAAACCAATTTGGGCGTTTCGGGAGCCAATCAGTTTACCTATATGGTTATTTCCAGTCCCTCTGAGGCGATGCACCCCGGCACAATGAAGGTGTTGATCGAACGAGATTTTACCCGAGCGGCGCTGGGCGGTACCGGGGGTGCAAAAACCGGTGGTAACTATGCATCCAGTTTTGCCTCAAGACAGCATGCACAGTCAATGGGTTTTGATCAGTCGTTATGGCTGGATCCCAGAGATCAGAAAAATATCGAAGAGCTTTCGGTGATGAATTTTTTTGCGGTTATCAATGGTGAGCTGCACACGCCCCGGCTGACCGGGTCTTTACTGGATGGGGTTACTCGCGATTCGATATTAAGCCTGGCTGAGCTGATGGGCGTGCAGATACATCAGCGTGCCATCAATATTGATGAGCTAATAGCACAGATTCAATCAGGTGAATGTAGTGAGGTATTCTGTTGTGGTACGGGAGCGATCATTAGCCCAATTAGTACCCTGGGTGAGTATGACGGTACCCGCTATCAACTGGTAAAATCCAATGGTGATCTTTCATTGAGGCTTCGAGAATCACTTTTGGGAATTCAGGAAAGCCGTTTGGAAGATAGTTTCGGGTGGCTGCGGACTATTCCGGATGCCTGCTATCCAAGCTAATAATCGTGCGATTATCAGGCTTTTATGAATGGTGGTAAAACAGTTTTGCGCGGTTGCGTTGCAGTTGAATATGATAGATTGATAGTGGATTTTTTATGGTAACTACTCCAAGAGATAACCCTTTTTGGGATTTTTCATTGCTTCATTACGATACTCCGGGTGTCGCTGGTATTTGTCTGACTTTTCAGGGTAAATGTGATCTGAGAGTGAATGTACTGCTCTATTGTTTATGGTTGGCAAAGCGCGGACGGATACTGGAAATGAATCCATTGTTGCAGAGCGATGCTTTGCGTCAATGTAGCGAGGAAGTGCTGCTGCCTTTGCGCAGTGCCCGTTATGGTATGAAAAAGATTGGCATGAGTATTGGTCAGCCCAAGCTTTACCTGAAATTGAAGGAGGCGGAGCTGGAGGTAGAAAGAGTTGAACAGAATCTGTTGTATCGATTGGCGCCGCAGATGCCGGAATCTAACCGGCCGGCAAGGCATCTTGCAAAAATTAATCTCGAGACTTATATGCTGTCAGCGCAAGTTGATATGGAGTCGTGGCGCGATGAGATGCAAAAGCTTATTGATCTGGTGCTGGTGGATAAAGGAGACAATGTATTTCTAAGCTGTGCTGATAGTTAGTCGAGGCTAAGCAGGCTGAAAAGTGCAGATCTTGTGCTATGGCTATTGAAATTCGTAACTCATGCCATTGGAGGCGATTGCAAAATAGCGCCCCCTTTTATTGCTAAAGCTGACAGCTAAGAGTGTTGCGGAGGTTGGTTTCCATCTGTCTTTTTTACCGACTTTCCAACTTTTGATAGCCTCTCCATTTTGAATTTTCCATAATTGCACCAGCTGGCTGTTGGTTCCGGTCAGCAATTCGGTCTCATCATCTGAAAAGCTGGCGGCTGTATAGGCGGCGCTGGCGATATAGGGGCCCTTTTTAATGGGTAGTTCTTTTTTGATACTGCCGTTACCGGTATTCCAGATCACCGCTTTATCACCCTGTGCAGCGCTGAAAGCGTATTGTCCGGAGCTGGAAAGTCGCACGGTGATTACTTGATTCTCGTGCTTCCAGGTATGCAGCATCTCACCGGATTGTAGTTCCCAAAGCTTTGCTGTCCTATCATCTGAGCCGGTCAGCGCGTATTTTGCATCATTGCTCAGCGCCACACTGCGCACTTTGCTGTTATGGTGCAGCGTTCTTTTGACGCCTCCATTTTTGATATCAAACACAACTGCGGTATGGTTATCCAGACCCAGCAGTGCGTAATCTCCATTGGGAGTCAGAGCCATACTCAGAATATTGCCTGGAGCAGTCCAAAACCATACCGGCGCACCGTTGGCTACTTCCCAGAGGACAATAGTGCGGTGTGATGCCGTCGCGGCATATCGGTTTTCAGGAGACACTGCAGCAGCTACTATGCCGGTATATTCGCCTTTGGTGTGATTCCAGTTGTACAGGCGCTCCTTGCTCTCCATGTCCCACAGCGCACCGCCATGATTAATTGATCCGGAAATACCATATTTCCCATCTTTCGAAAGTGCTGCTGTATAAAGCCCCTGAACCGCATTTTCCCAACTGCTCTTAGGCGGCGTGGCTTCGTCACAACCGCTGAGCAAAAGCAGCAGAAATAAGCCGATAATATATGAGCAGGCGGGCCTAAAGTTAACAAGGGTTTTTGGCATTTGCAGTTGTCCGGTTTTTCTTTATATCGGCTGACGTTTCAATAGCATAAGGCTGATGAGGACAAAGCCGCAAAAAGCGACAAAGGACCATCCAGGTATACTTAATGACAAAAAGGTCCACTGTACTTCGGCACAATCACCGGTGCCACGGAGCATGACGCTGACCACTTCGGTCCAGGGTAAGACATCCATCATATATTCGAGGCCTGGTCCGCAGGCGGGCACCTGGTCCTTGGGTAAGCTTTGCAGCCACAGTTGTCGGCTTGCCAGTCCGATACCGGCAAAGCTGAAGAATAGTGTTAGAGTTGCGTAAATTCGCCGTCCCGTCAGCGCAGGATTGTGTAACGCTGCTATTAGAAAAAACAGGCCGGCGGCATAAATAGCGATGCGTTGTGCCATACAGAGGGGGCAGGGTTCGAGGTTCTTCATGTATTGAAAGTAGAAGGCTGTCAATATCAGTCCTGCGCAACAAATGAAGCCGAACAAGTTGAGGTTTCGCGGGGTAAAAAGTATTTTCATAAAATATTCTTGGATGATAGGTGGACGACCTAGACAGGCGCGCTTCGCCATCTATAATTAATTTGAGCCTTATTATAAAAACACCCTTGGAAATTGAAACCTAATTGTTCAAGTTTCTTCGGTATCGATGGTTAGAGTCTTTTCTGTTGGCGGCGATCCCTGTGTTGCGGCGGGTTTGGATAAAACCATTGTGTGAAGGCGCGGATACGGATGCAATTCAACTTGAATCACGAGCAGCTTGAATCACGAACAGCTTGGCTGGTGTTGTTGGTTTTAGCTTAAAAAACTGTGGAGTATGTGAGTAATGAAATTTAAATGGTTGATTCTGATGTGCTTGGCCCCCTTTCTAAGTGTTTCAGTATTCGCGGAGGATGAAGAGAGTGAAAAGCTGGCGGAGGAGGTGAGGTATGTAGAGCTGAAACCCCCTTTTGTGACGAACTACGGTGGGCCGGGCAAATTGAAATACGTTAAAGCTGAAGTTTCTTTGCGTGTCGACTCGCAATTGGCATTTCGAGCGGTGAATAACCATATTCCATTTTTGCGCCATACCATCATTATGGTACTCAGTCAGCAAACAGATGAATCAGTAACCACCATGGAGGGTAAAGAGCAGATTCGATTGCAGGCTCTGTCCGAATTGCAGGAAATTATGAAAAAAGAGGAAGGGGAGGTGATGATTGAGGATTTGCTGTTCAGTAGTTTCTTTGTGCAGCGTTGAGGGGCCTGTGTAAAAATACCTGGCGGTTTAGGGTTGGTTAAGGCTCAAAATTGAAAATTGGTTGATTTAAGGAGTTGAGGCGCTGACGCGTCAGGCGGGTTGCGTTTCAGCTTTTTAGTTGATGAACGCATTTCATTTCGTAAGAATTCGGTTATTATCGGTCTTTCTCTGACCGATTCCAAAAAAGTCTATGGCAACTCCCAGAAATACCTCGGTTCAAAAAGCGTTTCAAATTCTGGAAGCTTTTTCTCCGGGTGGCTGCCGCCTGTCTGCAACTGAGGTGGCGCAGCGCACTCAAATGACGGTGGCAACGGCGCATCGTTTTTTGCTGACGCTTGAAAATTTAGGGGTGGTGTCGCGTACCGGTGATAATCGATTTCAATTGGGCACGCTGTTGGCGGAGCTGGGTGGCCGAGTAGAACATAACAAATTAATGACGCATGTGGTCGAGCCCCATGTAGAGGCGCTGGCATCGCAATTTGCTGAACGCGTTAGTGTCTCCTTGCTCAGTGGTAAAAAGGTAATTCAGATAGCGGTTGGCAAAAGAGCCCAGTCAGTTGATCTGACACAGCTGGAGGATCAGGTGCTTCCAGCCTATTGCACGGCCGCCGGTCGAGTTTTGTTGGCGGGGTTACGACCAAAAATGCTCGATTATCTGCTGGATGATATCGTCTTTGATTCTGCTGCTAAGAAAACCATCGCAAGCCGAGAGGCATTGGTTGAGCAGTTGCGGATAATAGTGAGGCAGGGTTACGCGCTGAGTTGTGGTGAGCTGGCTGATGATATTTCCTGTCTTGCCGTTCCGATCCATGATGACCGTAACGATGTGGTGGCGGCTCTCTCGGTTTCCCTGAAGGCGAAATCATTAAGTGATGCGCAGATAGAGAGTTACATGGGCGGGTTGACGCATCATGCAGAGCAGATTCGCCGGGAACTGTACATGGAAAACAGGGTGTTGCCTTACAAGGCCAAGCCTCGGGGC
>CBDUGR010000058.1:0-9450 GCA_965366515.1 uncultured Gammaproteobacteria bacterium
GGCTCTGATTGATTGATACTCTTATAATCCTTGTTTATCGCATCTCGAAGGATTTTTAGGATCCAGCAGAGGGTGAAACCGCATGAGTTAAAAAGGATTTAAAATATATATGGCTACGCTGCTTCAGGTAGAGGCTATTGAATGTCGTTATCAAACGCAAACTATTGTTAGTCAGCTTTCATTCAAAGTTGAGCAGGGCGAGATTGCCTGTTTGCTTGGGCCGAGTGGCTGTGGCAAAACCACAGTGCTCAGGACGGTTGCCGGTTTTAATCCGATTTATAGCGGGTCAATCTCGCTGGCGGGCAGCCTGATCTCAACGCCCAGTCAAGCGGTGCCACCCGAGCAGCGAAATATCGGCATGGTGTTTCAGGATTATGCGCTATTTCCACACCTGAGTGTCAAAAAAAATATCGCATTTGGTATTAAAAACAGGGATGCCAGAGAAGCGCAAAAGATCATCGATCACCTGCTGGAATTGGTGGAATTACAGGGCATGGCCAACAGATATCCGCATGAACTGTCGGGTGGTCAGCAGCAACGTGTCGCGCTGGCACGTGCGCTGGCGCCAAAACCGCGATTACTGTTGATGGATGAGCCTTTTTCCAATTTGGACACGGAATTGCGTCGTCAATTGGCAATTGAGGTACGGGACATATTAAAAGAAGAGCAAATCTCCGCCATTGTCGTCACCCATGATCAGGACGAAGCTTTTACCGTGAGTGACAAGATTGGCGTGCTTGCCGAAGGTTGTTTGCAGCAGTGGGACAGTCCTTTTGAGATATATCATCACCCGAAAAATTCAGTCGTTGCCAGCTTTGTCGGTGAGGGTAAATTCCTGGCTGGTAAGTTGATGAGTGACGGGCGTATTGAAACGGATTTGGGGGTCGTGCAGGCGCCCAACCTGAAGGGTCAGACTGGCGATCGTGTTCAGGTATTTGTGCGCCCCCATGAGCTGGTTCCCGGTATTAATGGCAGCTCGGTCAATGCCGAGGTGGTTAAGAGGGAGTTCCTGGGAACCTCAACCCTCTATACTTTGAAGTTGGCCAGTGGCGCACTGGTTGAGTCGTCTTTTATGGCGGATCATGACTATCAGGTGGGTGATCAGATTGGCTTGCGCTTGGAAACGGAGAAACTGGTAGCGTTTCGACAGGCTGATTAGCCACATTTGGAGATGTCTGATTAGGGTATCTAAATCTTATTATTACGCTAGTAATTATTTTTTGATGGCCTAAACCTTCCTGGATGCGGTAATCGACCGACTCAATAGAATCACCGGCACCAAACCTACCAGTACAATCAAAAGTGCCCCCAAGGCTGACTCTTCGATCATTTCATCCGAGGCAAATTGATAAACATAGGTGGCCAGGGTGTCGAAATTAAAGGGTCTGAGAATCAGAGTGGCGGGGAGCTCCTTCATGCAATCCACAAAAACGACTAAAGCGCCCGTCAAAATGCCGCCGCGAATCAGCGGCAAATGGACTTTGAGTAGTGTTTGCAGGCTATTATGCCCCAGCGAGTGAGAGGCCATATCCATGTTTGGAGTGACTTTCGCAAGGCTGGATTCTATTGAGCCGTGGGCGACGGTCAGGAAGCGCACGACATAGGCAAAAATGATGGCGGTCACGGTGCCGCTTAACAATAGGCCGGTAGAGATATCAAAATGTTCCCTTAAAAAAGCATCGAGTGAGTTGTCGAAGGCGGCAAAGGGGATCATCACACCGATCGCCAATACTGCGCCCGGCAGCGCATAGCCGAGATTTGCGACTCTCACGGCGCCCTGCAACCCTTTGCTTGGACTGAGGCGTTTGCTGTATGCGAGTACCAGGCCAATCAGGCAGGCGATCAGTGCCGCACTGAGAGAAAGTACAAAACTGTTACGGGCGATGCTAATAAACTGTTCATTCCAACTGCTGTTGAAATTATCAATGGCGTAAGAGCAAAGTACCGCAAAAGGTATGGCAAATCCGGCTATAAAAATCAGTAAACAAACTGCTGTCGCGCTGCAAGCGTGCCACCCGGTCAGGCGATAAACAACCAGTGATTGGTAGCGGTCGGCACTGTCGAACTGTTTTTGTTTGGCGCGGCCTATGCGCTCAAGGGAGATCAGTAGCACGACAAAAATCAGCATCATGCTGGCAATTTGTGCGGCGCCACCCAGATTGTTCATATTTAGCCAGGTATCGTAAATGCCTGCGCTTAAGCTCTTTACGGCAAAATAATCAACCGTGCCGAAGTCGTTAATGGTTTCCATCGATACCAGAGACAGGCCCACGGCGATTGCTGGGCGTGCCATGGGCAGGGAAACCCGAATAAAACTCTGTAGCGGGGTGCAGCCAAGGGTGCGACTGGCTGCGCTGATATTGGATGAATGTTCCAGAAAAGAGGCGCGTGCCATCATATAAACGTAAGGATACAGAACCAATGAGAGCATTAGGATTGCGCCACCAATGGTGCGAATGTCGGGAAACCAGTAGTCCTGATAGCTGCTCCAGCCAAACAGGGATCGCAGCGCAATCTGCACCGGTCCGGCAAATTCCAGCAGATCGGTATACACGTAGGCGATCACGTAGGCGGGGACTGCGAAGGGTAAAAGCAAGGCCCACTCAAAAAAGCGTCTACCGGGGAACTGACACATGGTGATCAGCCAGGCACTGCTCACGCCGATCAGAACGGAAAGTGCCCCAACTCCGAGCATCAGCGTCAGTGTTGTCCAGATGTAGGTAGGTAAAACGGTTGCCGCCAAGTGTGCCCAGATATTCTCGCTGGGGAAAAGTGCCAGGTAAAAGACTGACGCAACGGGCAGCGTAACTAAAAAGGCAATGATGAGTGCGCAGCTGAGCCAGCGGCTGTGCGAGTCAGTTTTTCTTAATAGTGCATTTTCAGCGGAAATTGCGCTGATACTAGAATTCATGGAAGTTATATTTTCCCGCGCTGTCTAAACACAAACGGTGGCCAACTGGCCACCGTTTGACGGTTGCAAAGAGTCATTGCGGCTATTATCAGTTATCAAAACCCACCTTATCAACCAGTTTAGAGGCTTGGCTGCGGTTGGCTGCAATGGTGGCGAGACTCAGTTCATCGGCTTTGAAGTCTCCCATGTATTGTTGAATCAGTGAAGATTTAGGTGTGCCGGGTCGCACCGGGAACTCAAAATTCTCCTGGGCATACATATACTGCGCCAGCGGGCCGCTGAGAAACTCCATCAATTTGATTGCATTGTCTTTATTTTTGGCATGTTTGGTGAGTGCAATGCCACTAATATTCATGTGTGCGCCACGGTCAGACTGGTTAGGAAAAAGCAGGTTGACGGATTTGGCCCATTCAATCTGCTCTGGTTTTTCTGCGTTGGTAATCATGTTGCCAAAATAATAGCTGTTGCCCAGTGCAATATCGCAGACGCCTTCTTTGATGGCTTTAACCTGTGCCCGATCATTGCCTTGAGGTTTTCTGGCCAGGTTTTTTTTCACACCGCGCAGCCACTGTTCTGTCTTCGCGCTGCCATGAATCGCAATCATGCTGCCAATTAGAGACAGGTTATAGCTGTGTTTTCCGCTGCGAGTGCATATCTTACCCTCCCATTTGGGGTCAACCAGATCTTCGTAGCGCAATATGTCACCCTGTTGCACGCGGTCCTTTGCCAGGTAAATAATGCGCGAGCGGGTGGTTAGACCAAACCAGTGACCATTAGGATCGCGGAATTGGGTGGGGATATTTCCCCCCAAAATCGGGCTGTCAACAGCCTGAGTTAAGCCTTTGTTGACCATGTCGTAGAGTGGCCCGATGTCCGGAGTCAGAAATAAATCTGCATGGGTATTGCGGCCTTCGTTAGCAATTCTCTCAATGAGCCCTTGTTTTGCAAAAATCACATTGGTTTTAATGCCCGTTTCCTGGGAAAACGCATCTAACATGGGTTTAATCAAAAACGCTTGTCGTGCGGAGTAAATATTAACTTCCTGGGCGGCATAAGCAGGAATTGCGGAAATAACCGATATAAAAGTTATAATGCAAAGCCGTTTTATTCCATGAAAGCTGAACATATCTATTAATCCTCTAGCTGTAAGTCAGGTAAATAAGAATTATTCTTATTTAAAGATCTTGTAAAGTCAACGATTTAGATCAATTCAACAAAGAAAGGCTGATTATTTGTTATCTAATTTGCCTGCTTCTGTTGGCCCCGTGTGCAGATGCTCTTATAATCTTTTTCCTTATTTATAATTATTGAGAATTATTATATGGCCACGGGTAAGTTTTTTGCTGACCTTTTCGGGCGTTCGCCGGTAGAGCCGTTGCAACGCCATATAGCAACGTCACACCAATGTGCTGCCGAGTTAATTCCATTTTTTCAGGCGGTTTTTCATGATGATTGGGGGCAGGCGGCGGAGATCCAAAGCAAAATTGCCCAGCTAGAGAATGAAGCTGACGAAATTCAGAAGACCATCCGATTGCATTTGCCTAAAAGTCTGTTTCTACCCGTGCCGCGATCTGATTTAGTGGCGTTGTTGGTCAAGCAGGATCAGATTGCAAATCGGGCAAAGGACATAGCCGGGTTAATGCTTGGCCGGCAAATGTCAATTCCAGAACAGCTGCATGAGCCGGTATTTGAATATTTGAAACGTTCGCTGTCGGCCTCTGAGCAGGCGGTCACCGCAATTAATGAGTTGGATGAGCTCGTTGAAACGGCATTTGGCGGTCGAGAGATTAAGTTGGTAGAGAAAATGATTACAGAGCTTAACGAGCTTGAGCACCAGACCGACAAAATAGAAATTACCATTCGGGCCAAACTTTTCGCTATTGAAAAAGAGTTGCCTCCGATTGATGTGATGTTTCTCTACAAGATTATCGAATGGATAGGTGATTTAGCTGATTGTGCGCAAAAGGTAGGAAGCCGATTGCAACTACTGATCGCGCGGTAGATTTGTTTCTTCCTAGCTTTTATCAATAAATTTTAAGAATAAAGTCCTATGAGCATAATTGTTGAGCACGCAAATACGTTTGTCTGGATGGCCTGTTTTTTCGGGCTGTTTATGGCTTGGGGAGTTGGCGCTAACGATGTAGCCAACGCAATGGGAACCTCTGTGGGTTCTAAGGCGATCACTATCAAGCAGGCGATTCTGATTGCGATGGTCTTTGAGTTTGCGGGTGCCTATCTGGCCGGGAGTGAGGTCACTTCGACAATACGTAAAGGTATCATTGACTCAGATGTACTGGTCGGGCAGCCGGAAGTACTGGTTTACGGCATGATGTCGGCGCTTTTGGCGGCAGGATTCTGGTTGATGATAGCCAGCGTGCTGGGTTGGCCGGTATCCACCACCCATTCTATTGTCGGTGCAATCGTCGGATTTGTGATGGTCGGTGTTTCGGTTGACGCGGTTAACTGGGATAAAGTCGGTACGATTGTTGCCAGTTGGGTAGTTTCACCTGTGATGGCTGGAACCATATCCTACATGCTATTCAAGAGTGTTCAGCGATTAGTCTTGAGTACAGAAAACCCCTATGAAAATGCTAAAAAATATGTACCTTATTACATTTTTTATGTGGGTGTGATGATAACCATGGTGACCCTCACCAAAGGACTCAAGCATACTGGCCTTTCTCTGAGTTATATGGAGTGTCTCGGGTTTGCGTTGTTGGGCGGATTAGTGGTGATGGTTTTGGGCAAATTTCTGCTGTCCAGATTGAAGAAGGTTGAACCCTCAGCTCATACGCACGGTTATCAAAACGTTGATCGTTTTGCTAACGTAGAAAAAGTTTTTGCAGTACTCATGATTTTCACGGCCTGTAGCATGGCCTTTGCGCATGGCTCAAATGATGTGGCCAATGCAATTGGGCCGTTGGCGGCAGTGGTGAGCGTTGCCTCATCAGGCGGGGAAATTTTACAAGAATCAGCCGTGCCCTGGTGGATTCTGGTGATTGGCGGTGGTGGCATAGTCTTCGGTCTGGCGACATACGGCTTTAAGGTAATTGCCACGATTGGCCGAAAAATAACCCATTTGACGCCGAGCCGTGGTTTTGCGGCTGAACTTGGAGCAGCTACCACCGTGGTGATTGCTTCCGGTACCGGGCTTCCTATTTCAACAACGCACACCCTGGTGGGGGCGGTTTTAGGTGTAGGCTTGGCGCGTGGTATGGCAGCCCTTAATTTACGTATGATACGCACCATTGTTTTGTCCTGGATCGTAACATTGCCTGCGGGTGCGGGTTTGTCGATCATGTTCTTTTTCATGTTTAAGGGGATGTTTGGCTAAGGCTGCTTGCGATGCCGGCCTAATCCTTTTTTGATTTTATGACCAGCTTAGCTTTACCACCTCTTGTAACACTATTGGATCAGCTGGTCTCATCCCCCTCTGTAAGTTGTACCAGCACGGAAATTGATCAGTCCAATTTGGCGGTGATCCATTTATTGGCCGAATGGCTCGAACGAATCGGGTTTTCTGCTGAAATTCTGCCACTCCCTAATCAGCCAAATAAAGCCAACTTAATTGCGACCATGGGCAGTGGTCCCGGAGGGCTGGTATTGGCTGGTCATACCGATACCGTTCCTTTTGATGGGCAGTTATGGAGTTGCAACCCGCTGGGGCTGACCGAGAAAGATAATCGATTGTATGGGTTGGGAACGAGCGATATGAAGGGCTTTTTCCCCATTGTCATCGAAGCAGCCAAAAAGTATCTCAATACTCCGCTTAAGCAGCCGCTCATTGTATTGGCCACCGCAGATGAGGAAAGCTCTATGGCGGGAGCTAAAGCACTAGTAGGACTGGGCAGGCCATTGGCGCGTTATGCGGTTATTGGAGAACCTACGGGATTGCGGCCTATTCGCCTGCACAAAGGCATGATGATGGAGGCGATTCGAATTCAGGGGGAATCGGGACATTCCTCTAATCCAGGCTTGGGCCACAATGCGCTCGAGGCGATGCATGACGTGCTTGGCGTGGTGATACAGTTCCAGCAACAGCTCAAGCAGCAGTACCGCAATAGTGATTTTGATATAGCATTTCCGACATTGAATTTGGGGTGCATTCATGGTGGCGATAATCCGAACAGAATTTGTGGACACTGTGAATTACAGATTGATATTCGTCCTATCCCGGGTATGGATCTGGATCTGGTGCGCGAAGCGTTAGCAAAAAATGTACAGCCGCTGGCCCTGAAGCATCAGGTAAAGATCAGTGTGGATTCGCTGTTCGATGGCATTCCTGCGCACGAAACGGCCGCCTCAGCAGGCCTTGTAAAACAGCTGGAGATAATCACCGGACATGCCGCTTCGAGTGTTAACTTTGCTACTGAGGCCCCCTTCCTGTCGCAGATGGGTATGGAGACAGTTGTGCTTGGCCCGGGTGATATTGATCAGGCTCATCAACCGGATGAGTACTTATCAATTAATCGAATTCAGCCTACAATTGATCTTCTGGAAAAATTGATAAAAATTTATTGCCTATAATTAACCAAACTAGGCTTGAATTAACCAACCCCGGCATGAGCACAGACAATGAGCAATCAAAATAAACCCTATGTAGACTGGTTTCGCAATTCGGCACCCTACATCAATGCTAATCGGAATAAGACGGTTGTACTGATGCTGAGTGGTGAGGCCGTTGCGCATACACAGTTTAAAAGTATTGTTCACGATATTGCGTTGCTTAATAGTTTAGGCGTAAAGCTGGTTATTGTGCACGGTGCGCGTAACCAGATAGATCAGCTGTTAGCGGAACAAGGGATCCAGAGTCAGGTATTTCAGGATTTGAGGGTGACTGACGGGCAATCCCTGGAGTGTGTCAAAAAGGCGGTAGGTGCATTGCGGTCTGAAATAGAGGCGGCGCTTTCGATGGGGCTTGCCAATTCTCCCATGCATGGTGCGCGTCTGAGAGTGTGCAGCGGCAACTATATCGTTGGCAAACCCCTGGGCATTCGTGATGGCGTAGATTTTGGTCATACCGGTGAGGTTCGGCGCGTCGATTGTGCCGCTATTCGACAGCAGCTGGATTTGGGCGGTATTGTGCTGTTACCCCCGACAGGATATTCACCCACCGGCGAACTGTTCAATTTGTCAGCGGAGGATCTGGCGACTGATACTGCGATTGCGCTTGGCGCGGATAAGCTGATTTTAATGTGTGCTGAGCAGGGTGCGTCCAGGGATGGTGTGCTGGTGAGTGAGCTGAATACTCAAGAGGCGGAGCAGCTACTTGCTGAAACTTCGCAGAGTAGTGACATTGATCGGCATTTGGCGGCCGCTTGTCGAGCCTGTAAGTCAGGAGTTCCGCGAGCTCATCTGGTGAGTTACCAGGATGACGGGGTATTGATAACGGAGCTCTACACTAGGGATGGAGCCGGCACGCTGATTACAGTTAAAAGTTATGAGCAGCTAAGACAGGCAAATATTACCGATGTTGGCGGTATTATTGAATTGATTAGGCCACTTGAGCAGCAAGGCGTGTTGGTGCGCCGGTCTAGAGAGTTGCTGGAGAAGGAGATCAGCCAGTTTTGTGTGATTGAACGTGATGCTACAGTGATCGGTTGTGCGGCGCTATACCCTCTGGATGATGGGAAAACCGGCGAGTTAGCCTGTTTCGTGGTACACCCGGATTATCGAACAGCCAACCGGGGCGATCAGTTGCTTGCACATATGGTAAAGCAGGCGAAACTACAGCGCCTTGAATCGCTGGTAGTGTTGACTACGCAAACGGCGCACTGGTTTTTGGAGAGAGGTTTTGAAAAGACGGGAGTGGATGCATTGCCGCAGGGCAAACAGGCACTGTATAACCTGCAGCGGAATTCCAGTGTGTTTACGTTGTTAGTCTAAGTGAATGGAAAACGTGCCAGGTCGGGCAGCAAAATTGTAGCGCTCGCCGCGAGCGGATTTTACGCCAAAATGTATTCTGTGATATAGAGATTATTGGAGAGGTTTAGAAAAGAATACTTGATTAGAGTTGGTATGCCGGGAATTCACGGCGGGACGCGAAAGCTAAAAAAAGGGCGGCAAATAAATGGCCACCCTTTTTATTTTATAGGACATAGGTCGACATTTTTGTGTCGATTTTAGAATCCAGCTCGCGGGCGATCTGATCTAATTGATGCGCTACTCGGTGATTGAGCTGCTCCACGAGCAAGCCGCCAGCGACTGTTTGAGATTCCGCGTCAATGCGGTCGCTCATCGAATCTAACTGCTGTGCGATTTGATCGGGGTTCGCAGCACTCACTTGAGCGTCTTCATAGACAATCTTGCCAAACGCTAATCCTGCTGAGGCGCCAAGAGCGATCAGTATAGCGGTTAACTTTTTCATGCTACGATCTCCTTATATAAACATCGTAATTAAATTGGGCAACAAATCTTTATTGTTACCATTAGTGTTACCAGAAGTAACATACGTGTAACTATTACACATTTGAGCAATAAAACAACCTTTGCTTTAGTTATTAATAGAACAAATAGGAATTATTAAATAATTTTTTAAT
>CBDUGR010000059.1:0-9408 GCA_965366515.1 uncultured Gammaproteobacteria bacterium
GAAGGGTATTGGTGAAAAAATCAACACCATGCTGAAAGCTCATGCTAAAGCCTCGGAAGTGCGCAAACTGCTGGATCAGGTGTATAACAAAATGGGCGGCAGGCAGGAAAACCTCGAAGAGTTTAGTGACGAGGAGATCCTGGAAATGGCGGGTAACCTGTGCAACGGTGTGCCGATGGCAACGCCGGCCTTCGATGGTGCGGCAGAATCTGAAATTAAGGCAATGCTAGCACTCGCTGATCTACCGGAAAGCGGCCAGATTAACCTGTTTGATGGTCGTACCGGTGAGCAATTTGACCGTAAAGTCACTGTGGGTTACATGTACATGCTGAAGCTTAACCACTTGGTTGACGACAAGATGCATGCAAGATCAACTGGATCTTACAGTCTGGTAACGCAGCAGCCTCTGGGAGGTAAAGCTCAGTTTGGTGGCCAGAGATTCGGAGAAATGGAAGTTTGGGCGCTGGAAGCCTATGGTGCCGCCTATACATTGCAGGAAATGCTGACGGTCAAATCCGATGACGTCAATGGTCGAACACGAATGTATAAGAACATTGTAGATGGTGATCATCGTATGGAGCCCGGTATGCCGGAATCCTTCAATGTTCTGGTGAAGGAAATTCGCTCACTTGGTATTGATATCGAGTTAGAGCAAGACTAATCATCTGGATGAATTGTAGATAGCTATGGTTGGTGCGACTTCGGTCGCGTACCAACCTGCTGACTTCAAAACCTCCTTCTGGAGAAGAGGCTAATGAAAGATCTGTTAAATCTGTTAAAAGCGCAAGCGCATGATGAAGAATTCGACTCCATTCGCATAGGTCTGGCGTCTCCCGATATGATTCGGTCCTGGTCCTTCGGTGAAGTAAAAAAGCCGGAGACCATTAACTATCGAACCTTTAAGCCTGAGCGTGACGGGTTGTTTTGTGCCAAGATTTTTGGTCCAGTTAAAGACTACGAGTGTCTTTGCGGCAAATATAAGCGGCTTAAGCACCGTGGTGTGATTTGTGAGAAATGTGGTGTTGAGGTGGCATTGGCTAAAGTGCGCCGAGAAAGGATGGGGCATATTGAATTGGCCAGTCCTGTAGCGCATATCTGGTTTCTCAAATCATTGCCGTCACGTATTGGTTTGTTGTTGGATATGACGCTGCGTGATATCGAGCGTGTTTTGTATTTTGAATCCTTTATCGTTATCGACCCGGGAATGACTACTCTAGAGCAGGGTCAGATTCTAAACGACGAGCAGTACTTTGAGGCACTCGAAGAATTTGGCGATGACTTTTCTGCGAAGATGGGAGCAGAAGCGGTTCAGGATTTGATGAAAAATATGGATCTTGAAGCTGATATTAAAGAGATTCGTGAAGAAATTCCCAATATCAATTCGGAAACCCGAATTCGCAAGCTATCCAAGCGGCTTAAATTGCTAGAAGCCTTCCACGCTTCCGGTAACAAGCCAGAGTGGATGGTGCTGGACGTGTTACCTATTCTGCCACCAGATCTGAGGCCGCTGGTGCCGTTGGATGGTGGTCGTTTTGCGACTTCAGATCTAAACGACCTGTATCGCCGGGTGATTAACCGAAACAATCGATTAAAGAGATTACTCGAGCTAAGCGCGCCGGATATTATTGTGCGCAATGAAAAACGTATGCTACAGGAATCTGTGGATGCGCTTTTGGATAATGGACGTCGCGGTCGTGCCATTACCGGTTCGAACAAACGGCCTTTGAAATCTCTGGCCGACATGATTAAGGGTAAGCAAGGTCGTTTCCGTCAGAACCTTCTAGGTAAACGCGTCGATTACTCCGGTCGTTCAGTGATTGTGGTTGGGCCTCGCCTTAAGCTGCACCAATGTGGCTTACCTAAAAAGATGGCTCTGGAATTATTTAAACCCTTTATCTTTAGCAAGCTGGAATTACGTGGTTTAGCCACCACCATTAAAGCTGCTAAGAAGATGGTGGAGCGTGAGACCCCTGAAGTCTGGGATATTTTGGCTGAGGTGATACGCGAGCATCCGGTCATGCTCAACCGGGCTCCAACACTGCACAGGCTGGGTATTCAGGCCTTTGAACCAGAGTTGATTGAAGGTAAAGCGATTCAGCTGCATCCACTAGTGTGTGCGGCCTATAACGCTGACTTCGATGGTGACCAGATGGCGGTGCACTTGCCGTTAACCCTGGAAGCGCAGCTGGAAGCGCGCGCATTGATGATGTCTACCAACAATATTTTGTCGCCTGCCAACGGTGATCCGATTATTGTGCCTTCCCAGGATGTGGTGTTGGGTCTCTATTACATGACTCGTGAACGCATCAATGTCAAAGGTGAGGGTATGGTATTTGCTGATCAGGAGGAGCTGCAGCGTGCCTATGGTGCAAAGCAGGTCGATCTGCAGGCAAAAGTAAAAATCCGTATCAATGAAACGTTAATTGACGAAGATGGGAATAAGGAAACTTCTATCTATATTGTGGATACGACAGTAGGACGGGCCTTGTTGTTTGATATCGTGCCCGCCGGACTTCCCTTCGAGTTGGTCAATCAGGCGATGACTAAAAAAGCTATTTCGCGCCTGATTAACAGCTGTTATCGAAATGTGGGTTTGAAAGAAACGGTAATCTTTGCTGATCAGCTTATGTATACCGGTTTCCATTATGCAACTATTTCGGGTGCATCTATCGGCGTCAATGATTTTGTGATTCCCGACGAGAAGGTGCAGGTTATTAGTGCAGCGGAAGCTGAAGTGAAGGAAATTGAAGACCAGTTTGCATCGGGTTTGTTAACACAAGGTGAAAAATACAACAAGGTAGTCGACATCTGGTCTCGTGCCAACGAGTTGGTGGCGACGGCTATGATGGATACATTGCGCACCGACGAGGTGGTTGATCGTGACGGTAATACGGTCGAGCAGGAGTCCTTTAACTCAGTTTATATCATGGCTGACTCCGGTGCTCGAGGCTCACCTGCACAGATCAGACAGCTGGCTGGAATGCGGGGTCTGATGGCGAAGCCGGACGGCTCGATTATTGAGACGCCAATCACGGCGAACTTCCGGGAAGGTCTGTCAGTATTACAGTACTTTATTTCGACGCACGGTGCTCGTAAAGGTTTGGCAGACACCGCTTTGAAAACAGCAAACTCCGGTTACCTGACGCGCAGATTGGTTGATGTTGCCCAGGATCTGGTTATCACAGACGTGGATTGTGGTACAGAGAACGGACTACTAATGAAGCCATTGATTGAGGGTGGTGAAATTGTAGTGCCACTAGGCGATCGTGTTCTGGGGCGAGTGGTCGCAAACGACGTGAACCTGCCCGGTGATGAGAAAACGCTGGTGTTGAGTGCTGGTACATTGATTGACGAGAAGACGGTTAAAGTTATTGACGAAAATAACATTGACGAAATTCTGGTGCGTTCACCGATCAGCTGTGAAATCAGATATGGGATTTGTACCAAGTGCTATGGCCGTGATCTGGGTCGTGGTCATCTGGCAAATATCGGTGAAGCTGTCGGAGTTATCGCGGCGCAATCGATTGGTGAGCCCGGCACACAGTTGACCATGCGTACCTTTCACATCGGTGGTGCGGCGTCCAGTACTTCTACTGTTGACAATGTACAGGTTAAACATGGTGGTAAAGTACGCTTCCATAACGTCAAGCATACTAGTCGTAAGGGTGGCGGGCTGGTTGTTGTGTCACGCTCCGGGTCACTGGCAATTGCCGATGAGCATGGTCGTGAAAGGGAGCGTTATAAAATCCCTTACGGAACTCTGTTGAGTGTCAAGGAAGGCGCCAAGGTTAAAGCCGGTAAGGTAATCGCAAACTGGGACCCCCATACGCACCCCATCGTCACAGAGGTTGCTGGGCGAGTGAAGTTTCACGATATGGAAGATGGAATTACGGTTAAGCACCAGACTGATGAGCTAACAGGTCTATCTAATATTCAGGTGATGGATGCGAAAGAACGTCCTGCTGCCGGGAAAGATATGCGGCCGATGGTCAAATTGGTCGATAAAAAAGGTAAAGACCTTTGTTTAGCCGGAACACAGGTGCCAGCGCATTATATGCTTCCGCCCAACGCACTGCTTAGCATGGAAGATAATGCAGACGTATCAGTCGGCGATATTGTGGCGCGTATTCCGCAGGAGAGCTCAAAAACACGTGATATTACAGGTGGTTTGCCAAGAGTTGCTGATCTGTTCGAAGCGCGTAAACCGAAAGAGCCCTCTATTTTGGCCGAGATTACCGGTACTGTCAGTTTCGGTAAAGAGACCAAAGGTAAGAAGCGCTTGGTAATTACACCGCCTGATGGCAGTGATCATTACGAAGCTTTAATACCGAAATGGCGAGTGATGAACGTGTTTGAGGGAGAAAAGGTAGAGCGTGGAGAAGTTATATCGGATGGTCCACCAAATCCGCACGACATCTTAAGGCTTAAAGGCGTTAGCGCATTGGCCGAGTATATCGTTGATGAAATTCAGGAAGTCTACCGGTTACAAGGGGTGGTCATTAATGATAAGCACATTGAGATTATCGTTCGACAGATGCTGCGTAAAGTGGAAATTGGCGATGCCGGTGCCACTGATCTGATCAAAGGAGATCAGATTGAATACAACGCTGTACTGGAGGCCAACGAGCAGGCTGAAAAAAGTAAAGTCGAATCGGCAGCGTATGAGCGACTTTTACTTGGTATTACCAAAGCCTCGTTGGCGACGGAGTCATTTATCTCTGCCGCATCCTTCCAGGAAACAACGCGTGTTCTTACCGAGGCTGCAGTCACAGGCAAGAAAGACTATCTGCGTGGTCTGAAGGAAAATGTTGTAGTTGGACGACTGATTCCGGCGGGAACTGGTTTGGCTTACCATGCGGAAAGAAAGCGCAAGCGGCTTGCTGAGGCTGCTGTGAAACAGGGAGCCGCGACTGTCAGTGCGGATGAAGTGGAACAGGCGTTGACAGAGGCTTTGAATGTATCTAGCTCATAAGCTGGGTTCTTTCATGTGATAGCGCTTGACTCATGGATGCGAGATCTTTAGAATCTCGCATCCTTAATTTTGGCAGGAACAACCCTGTCATTTTTTTATTATTGGAGTTTTTAATGGCAACGATCAACCAATTGGTTCGTAAGCCGCGTAAGAAAAAAGTAGCAAAAAGTGACGTACCTGCATTGCAGGCTTGCCCGCAACGGCGAGGTGTATGTACTCGCGTCTATACGACTACTCCGAAAAAACCGAACTCTGCGTTACGCAAAGTGTGTCGTGTCCGTTTAACTAACGGATTTGAAGTTACCTCCTATATCGGCGGTGAAGGCCACAATTTGCAAGAGCACTCGGTTGTTTTGATACGCGGTGGACGGGTAAAAGATCTGCCTGGTGTGCGCTACCATACGGTGCGCGGTAGTTTAGATACATCGGGTGTAAGCGATCGCAAACAAGCGCGCTCAAAGTATGGTGCGAAGCGTCCTAAATAGGGCAATCGAACTGAGCAGCCCGTTGCGGCCGCTCTAACCATACAGTAAGGCTGGGTGGTTTCTTTTTAAGAAGAAGAGATGAATCCCGGGATTCCTGAATATTAGAAGGTAAGAAATTATGCCAAGAAGAAGAGTTGTAGCAAAAAGTGAAGTACTGCCGGATCCTAAATACGGCAACAAAACGCTGGCCAAGTTTATGAATCACGTAATGGTTAGCGGGAAGAAGTCGCTGGCTGAAAGAATCGTCTATGGTGCTTTAGACAAGGTTCGTGAAAGAACGGCCACAGCAGACCCCATTGAAACCTTTGAGAAAGCGCTGGAAGCCATTCAGCCTGTCGTGGAGGTGAAGTCTCGACGTGTGGGCGGCGCTACCTATCAGGTGCCAGTAGAAGTGAGACCCGATCGCCAGGCGGCGCTATCAATGCGTTGGTTGGTTGATGCGGCACGTAAGCGTAGTGAAAAATCTATGCCGTTACGTCTGGCCGGTGAAATACTTGATGCGGCTGAGGGCAAAGGCTCTGCAGTGAAAAAGCGTGAAGATGTGCATCGTATGGCTGAGGCTAACAAGGCTTTCTCACACTATCGTTTTTAATCAAATCCTATTGTAGAGGGTATAGTCGTGGCACGTTCGACGCCTATAGATCGTTACCGCAATATTGGTATTTGCGCGCACGTAGATGCGGGCAAAACCACTACTACGGAGCGCGTCCTATACTACACTGGTCTTTCGCACAAAATTGGTGAAGTGCATGATGGCGCGGCTACCATGGACTGGATGGAGCAGGAGCAGGAGCGTGGTATTACTATCACCTCGGCGGCGACCACTTGCTTTTGGCCAGGGATGCAGGGCCAGTATCCCGAACACCGAATCAACATTATTGATACTCCTGGACACGTAGATTTTACGATTGAAGTAGAACGATCGCTGCGTGTCCTTGATGGTGCCGTGGTAGTTTTGTGCGGATCATCCGGAGTTCAACCCCAGACCGAGACCGTTTGGCGCCAGGCCAACAAATATGAAGTGCCACGTATGGTCTTTGTTAATAAAATGGATCGTGCAGGTGCGGATTTTCATATGGTCATTGACCAGCTGAAGGATCGGTTGGGCGCCAATGCCGTACCATTACAAATGACCATCGGCGCCGAGGAAGGGTTTAAAGGCGTTGTGGACCTGGTTAAGATGAAAGCGATCATCTGGAATGAAGCTGATCAGGGTATGACGTTTGAGTATCAGGATATTCCAGCCGACTTGCTGGATCGCTGTAGTGAAATGCGCGAATACCTGATTGAGTCTGCCGCCGAAGCAACCGACGAATTGATGGACAAATACCTCGAAGGTCGGGAGTTGTCTGAAGAAGAGATTAAGCAAGGGTTGCGTATTCGCACTTTGGCAAACGAGATTGTTCCTGTGCTGGGTGGTTCAGCCTTTAAAAATAAAGGTGTACAGGCGATGCTGGATGCAGTCATAGATTATTTGCCTGCGCCGACACAGGTCAAGCCTATCGAAGGTGTCCTGGACGACGATGAAACGGTTGATACGCGCGCTGCTGACGATAATGCACCATTCGCGGCGCTGGCATTTAAAATTGCCACGGATCCTTTCGTCGGGACTTTAACTTTTTTCCGCGTATATTCCGGAACGTTAAATTCTGGCGACACGGTATATAATCCCGTTAAACGCAAGAAAGAACGTATTGGTCGTATGGTGCAAATGCACTCTAATGACAGGAAGGAAATTAAACAGGTATTGGCGGGTGATATCGCGGCCGGTATTGGCCTAAAGGATGTTACCACTGGTGAGACGCTTTGTTCCCCTAATAGCATTATAACGCTAGAGCGTATGGAGTTTCCGGAACCTGTTATCTCGGTGGCCGTTGAACCCAAGTCCAAGGTTGATCAGGAAAAAATGGGGGTTGCGCTAGGTAAGCTGGCGCAGGAAGACCCATCGTTTCGGGTTAAGACGGACGAAGAAACCGGGCAAACCATTATTTCCGGCATGGGTGAGCTGCATCTGGATATTATTGTCGACCGCATGCGTCGTGAATTCAGCGTCGAAGCGAATATTGGTAAACCGCAAGTAGCGTACCGAGAAGCCATACGCAATACCTGTGAGATTGAGGGCAAGTTTGTGCGCCAATCTGGTGGGCGTGGGCAATACGGACATGTTTGGGTTAAGTTTCAGCCCGCAGAAGATGCGAATGCTGAAAAGCTGGAGTTTGTGAACGAAATTGTTGGTGGTACGATACCAAAAGAATATGTTCCGGCAGTTGAAAAAGGTATTGCTGAGCAGATGCAGAATGGTGTACTTGCCGGTTATCCGCTGCTTGGTTTGAAAGCGACTTTATATGATGGTTCATTCCATGAAGTCGATTCTAATGAAATGGCATTTAAAATTGCAGGGTCTTTGGCAGCAAAACAACTCGCCCAGCACGGTGGAGCTGTATTGCTGGAGCCTTTGATGAAGGTAGAGGTTGTAACACCTGAAGAAAACATGGGCGATGTCATGGGTGACTTAAACCGTCGCAGAGGAATCGTTCAGGGTATGGAGGATTCGTCGATGGGTAAAATTATCCGAGCCGAAGTACCTCTAGGTGAAATGTTTGGTTATGCCACCGACCTTAGGTCAGCGACTCAGGGGCGGGCAACCTATACCATGGAGTTTGAAAAGTATACCGAAGCACCATCCAGTATTGCGGATGAAATTATCGGTAGGTCTTAACAGTTATTGAATTGAATTGAATTGAATTGAGTTGAGAGGCTAGTTATGTCTAAGGAAAAATTTGAACGAAATAAACCACACGTCAACGTTGGAACTATTGGTCACGTGGATCATGGTAAGACGACGCTGACGGCGGCATTGACCCGTGTCTGTGCGGAAGTCTGGGGCGGAACAGCGGTAGCCTTTGACGGTATTGATAATGCGCCAGAAGAGCGTGAGCGTGGTATTACGATTGCGACTTCACACGTTGAATATGATTCACCGGCTCGTCACTATGCACACGTAGACTGCCCAGGGCACGCGGATTATGTAAAAAACATGATCACCGGTGCTGCGCAGATGGACGGAGCGATTCTGGTTTGTTCTGCGGCTGACGGCCCGATGCCTCAGACGCGCGAGCACATTCTGCTGTCTCGTCAAGTGGGTGTTCCGTATATTGTTGTCTATCTCAACAAGGCGGACATGGTTGATGATGAAGAGTTGATTGAGCTGGTTGAAATGGAAGTGCGTGAGTTGCTGGACCAATATGAGTTCCCAGGTGACGATACGCCGATTATTGTGGGTTCTGCCCTGAAAGCGCTGGAAGGTGACACTTCAGAAATTGGCATGCCCTCTGTACAGAAGCTGGTTGAGACGCTGGACGAATATATCCCAGAGCCGGAGCGGGCGATTGATCAGCCGTTCCTGATGCCTATTGAAGACGTGTTCTCAATATCTGGCCGTGGTACGGTGGTAACCGGTCGTGTTGAGCGCGGTATTGTTAAAGTCGGTGAAGAGATCGAGATTGTTGGTGTTAAAGATACCACGACTACGACCTGTACCGGTGTAGAGATGTTCCGTAAGCTGCTCGACGAAGGTCGTGCGGGAGAGAATGTTGGTGTTCTGTTGCGTGGTACCAAGCGAGATGACGTTGAGCGTGGTCAGGTTCTGGCGAAGCCGGGATCCATTACACCGCATACGCAGTTTGAAGCGGAAGTGTATGTATTGTCGAAAGATGAAGGTGGTCGTCATACGCCGTTCTTTAAGGGCTATCGTCCGCAGTTTTACTTCCGTACAACGGATGTGACTGGCGCTTGTGAGTTGCCTGAAGGTGTTGAGATGGTGATGCCTGGCGATAATATTCAGATGACAGTATCACTGATCAACCCGATTGCGATGGAAGAAGGCTTGCGCTTTGCGATTCGTGAAGGTGGTCGTACGGTAGGTGCTGGCGTTGTAAGTAAGATTATCGA
>CBDUGR010000060.1:0-9391 GCA_965366515.1 uncultured Gammaproteobacteria bacterium
GCTCAACTCTGGGCTCAGCATCCGGGATTTTCTCAATATCCTGGTAGTCGAAGGGTGGTGCATCCTGTTGTTTGTGATAACGAGTTGATTGATAACTCGTATCAGCACAACCGATACAGAGTAACAGCACCACCGTGCACAATGTAGAGATCTTACAAGGTATGGTAGCAATCACCCTGGTCTATCCACTGATCTGCTGTTTCAAGATTTGCTGGCTCAATTGGTATACGGCCATTGCATAAAGGGCACTGTGATTGTATCGGGTGATTACGTAAAAATTATGCAGACCTACCCAATATTCGTTACCCTCCTCACCACGCAACCGCATTGCCGTTGCCGGCTGATCTGACGGCAATTCAATATCTGTCTTAAAGCCACGCTCTATAAGCTGCGCAAGTGTATGCGTAGGTTTTAAATCTCGCCTTTTTTTCACCAACAATGAATCAAAATCACTCCCTTGCGGCGTAGCCTTGGCTGTGACTTCTTGCCCCTTTTTCCAGCCATGCCGGTGAAAATAGTTTGCCACACTGCCAATAGCATCCGTTGCGTTGTGCCAGATATCCTTGGAACCATCTCCATCAAAGTCAATCGCGTAGGCTCTAAAACTACTCGGCATGAACTGGCCATAACCCATTGCCCCCGCATAGGACCCCATCAATGTTCTCGGATCTACTTTTTCACTACGTGCCAACAACAGAAACTCGACTAATTCCTTGCGAAAAAATGTCGCCCGCTTGGGGTAATCAAATGCCAGCGTTGCCAGAGCATCAATTACCCGATATGAGCCGGTCACACGTCCATAGCGTGTCTCTACTCCGATGATCGCGACAATAATTTCTGGCGGCACACCAAACTCTGCTTCAGCACGTTCCAGCGCCTGACGATGCTCCTGAAAAAAACCGATCCCCTGCTCTGTCCGCAATTGAGTAACAAGAATGGGCCGATAATCCTTCCACGGCTTAGCTTCTGCAGGCGAGGTCATTAATCGGATAATATTTTCCTTATACTTCACCTCATTGAACAGATGCTCTAAATAACCCTGATCAAAACCATGCTGCGTTACCATTTCCTGAACAAATTGACCAACCAGCTGATTATCAATCGAGTAACTTTTGGATTCCGATTGAGCCATCGCTGCCCAAAGCAAACTGATCATGCAAATTATCTGTGTTGCTGTTCTCAAATATTTCATACCTGACCACTCATGTTATAAATCACAGCTTTATCCTTTTTGCTTTATCTGGGCAGAAGTTTTTTATGTGTTTGGATCGACATCAACAGGCCAAAACCCACAAACAAAGTAACAATCGACGTGCCGCCATAGCTTATCAAAGGCAGTGGCAATCCGACTACCGGTAAAATACCAGAAACCATGCCAATATTGACAAAAATGTAAAAGAAAAAGGTCAAGGACAAGCTCCCTGCCAGCAATCTGCCATAGGTATTGTCAGCATTTGTCGCAATGAACAGACAACGGGTCACCACAAGAAAGTAGAGCACCAATAATCCGAGCACACCAATAAAACCAAATTCCTCAGCCAAAACAGCGATAATAAAGTCTGTATGGCTTTCCGGTAAAAAATCCAGGTGTGACTGAGTTCCCTCGAGCCACCCCCTGCCGTAAAGACCACCGGATCCAATGGCAGTTTGCGACTGAATAATATTCCACCCGGCTCCCAGCGGATCCCGCTCCGGGTCGAGAAATGTCAATACCCTTTGTTTCTGATATTCCTTCATCAACATCCAAAAGACGGGTATACAGGCCGCTGCTACTGAAGCAAAACCGAATACCAGCCGCCAGCGAATACCTGCGAACAACAGTACAAAAAATCCTGAAGCCGCTATGAGAAGGGCTGTTCCTAAATCCGGCTGCTTAACAATAAGCAATGCTGGAACCATGATAAACACCATCCCCCAAAAGAGGTGTTTAAGACGCGGAGGAAGATGACGGTCGGCGTAGTACCAGGCTAAAACCATGGGGAGCGCCAGCTTCATCAACTCCGAGGGCTGGAACCTGGGTAAGCCTGGAATAGCCAACCATCTTTGCGCTCCTTTAGCTCCCGCCCCCATCACTAGCACCGCCACTAGCAGCATGATGCCAAGTATCGTCAACCAGGGCGACCAGCGTCTATAATGGTGCGGCCCTATCTGTGCAACGACCAGCATCACCAGAAAACCAATTCCCATGTGCGTTAGCTGGCGATACAACATCGACATGTTTTCACCGCTTGCACTATACAGAACCAGCAATCCTACAGCGCATAAGATTATAAGCAGTAGCAGCAGCGCCCAGTCCAGATGAATAAAATTTAACCACCCTGGTTTTTTCTGCAAACTATAGGACGTTTGAGGCAGCTTACGAAGAAAATCCTGACTTGGCATAGTTAAGCTGAATCTCCGAGAAAATACGTGTCCAGCACCTTTCTCGCAACCGGCGCCGCTGAACTACTGCCGCCCCCTCCATTTTCAACAATTACGGCAATCGCGATTTTGGGTTCCTTAACCGGCGCAAAGGCAATGAACAGCCCATGATCCTTGTTCCGTTCAGCAGTATTTTCCTCATCGTATTCCTCATCCTGTTTGATTCCGATGACCTGTGCTGTACCCGTTTTACCCGCCATTTTATAGTTTATGCCTTTGGCTACACGACGAGCAGTCCCATTTCTATCGTGCACAACTTTCTGCATAGCCTGAATCATACGTTCCCAATGCATCTGGTCCCGCAGCAATACGTCCTTTGGGATTTTTAGATTATGGCCGTTAACGCTCCCAATAGCGTCTTCAGATTCGCCCTCACCAGCACCCCAGCTCTTAATCAGCCTGGGTTGCACCCACTTTCCCCGATTGGCCAAAACTGCTGTCGCGGTCGCTAATTGAAGGGGCGTGGTCAGCATATATCCTTGCCCAATACTGACGTTTAAAGAATCTCCTGTGTACCAGGACTCACCCAAGGTGTTTTTCTTCCAGACGGAAGATGGCAAGACCCCTTTGCGTCCTTCCACCAAATCCAGTGCAGTATTCTGGCCAAAGCCAAACTGAGCCAGCAGCTCTTGAACGAGATCAATATCCATGTGATGCGCCATCTCATAGAAAAAAGTATCACAGGAGCGGACAATTGCAGTTTCCAGATTTACCCTCCCATGGCCCCATTTTTTCCAGTCACGATAGTAACGCCCCTCTTTAGTGAGCTGATACCAGCCGGGATCAAAAATAGTGTGCTGCCAGTCGGTGTACCCGTATTCAAGCCCAGCTAACGCAACAAAGGGTTTCATGGTCGAACCGGGAGGATATTGCCCTCTGAGAGCCCGATTAAACAGGGGCAAATCTGGCGAATCCCGAAGTGATGAATAGGTTTTAGTATCAATGCCTGTGACAAACAAGTTGGGATCAAATGCCGGATTGCTCACCAGCGCCAGAACGCCACCTGTTTTGGTATCAATGGCCACCACGGCACCACGATGATCACCTAAAGCTTTTGCCGCTGCTCGCTGCAGTTTGACATCCAGATAGAGCGTAACGTCATCCCCTGGCAGTGGCGCTGCTTTATCCAGCACCTTCAGAACTCGACCACGAGCATTTATTTCAACCTTGCGAAATCCTACATGACCATGCAGCTCATTTTCATAGAATTTTTCGATGCCGAGTTTCCCGATACTGGTCGTACCACTGTAGTTTGCAGCATCTATCTGTGTGAGCTCTTTCTCATTAATACGCCCTACATAACCCAGAACATGAGCCGTCAATTCCTGTTGTGGATAACTGCGAACAAGCTGTGCTGCGACGGACACACCCGGCAATCGATGGGTATTCACCGCAATACGGGCGATATCTTCTTCAGTCAGGTGATATTTGATTGGTACAGATTGGTAGGGGCGCCGATGTTGTCGCATCCGCTTGCTGAAATTTTCTAGATTACGTTCACTGAGTTCTACGATTTCGGCCAGCTGACTAATGGTCTGCTTTACATCTTTAATATGCTCAACTGTAAGATTTAAACTATGGCTAGCCTTATTTTCGGCTAACAGGACGCCGTTACTATCATAAATAAGACCACGATTAGGCGGCACCGGCTGCAGCAATAGTCTGTTGTTATCTGAAAGGGTGCTATAGCGATCAAAGTTAACAACCTGAAGGTAGAACATACGCGCTACCAGTAGCAACGTCAGACAAAACAGAACCAGCAAAAAAACCCAGGCTCTTCGGGAAAAAATGCGCGTTTCACCATAAAAATCTTTAAGGTCCTGATTATCCATCAATATCTTTCAGATTCATTATTGGCCATTAGGAACAGCAGGCAAACCGATTCGCATTCAAAAAAACCCTTTTATCTGTGATAGGGGTGATTATTAAGTAAAGACCATGCTCGGTATATCTGTTCTGCTATCACCACCCGTACCAATGGATGGGGGAAGGTTAAACGAGATAACGACCATTGTTGCTGTGCGCGATCCAAACATTCACGTGCCAGACCATCCGGCCCACCCACCAGCAAAGCGACGTTGCAACCCAGCATCTGCCAACCACTGACATGCTTCGCCAATTGTTCGGTACTCCAGCTTTCACCTTTAACCTCTAGCGCGACCACCTGATCACCTGGAGCTATCGCAGCCAATACCTGCTTGGCCTCCTTTCCAATCGCTTTGTTAATATCCGCGCCCTTACCTCGCGCCGCTAAAGGAATCTCTACAATCTCCAGCTTTAGTTCGTTCGGCAGCCGTTTCGCATATTCATTAAAGCCCTCACTGACCCAACCAGGCATTTTAGTGCCAACTGCGATTAGCCGGATACGCATAAGCGACCAGTTCTGTTGAAGCTATTTGACACCTTCATCCTGATTATTATCGGCGGGTACAGACCAGAGTTTCTCAAGATCATAAAACAGACGTGTATCTGGCATCATGACGTTAACAACGACATCACCCAGATCCACGAGAATCCACTCTGCCGCATCCTGCCCTTCCTGGCCAATGGGAAGCATTCCAGCCTCTTTGACTTTAGTGACCACATTTTCCGCAACGGACTTAACATGCCGTCGCGACGTGCCGGACGCCACAATCATATAATCTGTTACATTTGATAGTTCTTTGACATCCATACATTGAATATTGATGGCTTTACCATCTTCCAATGCATCTATAACGAAATCCTTCAGTTGCTCTGCCTGCATATTACCTCAATTTTAAATATCTGTACTGCGATCTACAGTCTCGTATAAATGGTGCTGTTTTATATAATCCCACACTGGATCTGGAAGTAAATACCTGGGAGACCGACTATGGGCAATTAATTGTCTAATCCGGGTCGCAGAAATATCCAGCGGTGTCAGATGTTGGATAAGAATACGACCAAAAGGATGCTCTGTAATATCCTCAAACGCCAGCGCCTCGCGAGCATGCACCAGTTTACCTATTATACCCTGTTCGGGCATTTCAGAGCCTGGACGTGCCGCAACAATTATATGGGCCAACTGCAAAATCTGTTGCCACTCGTGCCAATTTGGCAACGTTAAAAAGGAATCCATACCCAATACAAGCGAAATGGATACGAAATCACCCAAATCTGAGCGGAGCGCCGTCAGCGTATCAACCATAAAGGAGACTCCACCACGGCCTATTTCAAGATCGTCACAGACTAAATCTGGCTCGTTTGCCACCGCTAGTTCGAGCATCTGCAGACGATCATCCGCATTACAGCAGGGCAACCCTCTATGCGCTGGGGTATGGCAAGGAAGCATGCGCATCTCATCGAGATTTAGCGTCTCCTTTATTTCCAGTGCTGTACGCAAATGTCCATAATGAACTGGATCAAAAGTGCCGCCAAATAACCCGATACTTTTCACCGGTGATCCTCACGCCAGCACACACTCGTCATGGAATTAATTACGAATATGGCCATCCCCAAGCACCACGAATTTTTGTGAAGTTAACCCCTCGAGTCCCACAGGCCCACGGGCATGTATTTTATCCGTGGATATACCAATCTCCGCTCCTAAACCATATTCAAAGCCATCGGCAAATCGGGTTGACGTATTGACCATTACCGAACTTGAGTCTACCTCTGTCAGAAAACGCCGAGCTTTTGTATAGTTCTCGGTAACTATAGAATCCGTATGATGGGACCCATAGTTATTAATATGCCTGATCGCGTCATCCATACTCTCTACCAACTTGATCGACAAAATAGGCGCAAGATATTCAGTCATCCAGTCTTGATCCGAGGCGCTGGCTACCTGTTGTAGAATATTCTTCGTATGCTCGCAGCCCCGCAGCTCAACCCCCGCTGCCTGGTACCTGTCTGCCAGTTCGGGCAACACCTCTTGCGCTATTGATTGATGCACCAGAAGTGTTTCCATGGTATTACAGGTACCATAGCGTTGTGTTTTGGAATTAAAAGCAACCTTGATCGCTTTTTCTCTATCAGCCCATCGATCTATGTACACATGACAGATACCATCGAGGTGCTTGATCACTGCTACTTTTGCATCTCGGCTAATACGTTCAATTAACCCTTTGCCACCTCGTGGAACTATCACATCGACATATTGCGGCATGGTGATCAGCTCGCCAACAGCTTCTCGATCCGTAGTCTCGATCACCTGAACAGATTCAGCAGGTAAACCGGCTACGTTTAACCCCTGCTTGATGCAGGCCGCGATTGCCTGATTAGAACCAATTGCTTCGGAACCGCCGCGCAAAATGGTTGCATTACCCGACTTCAGGCACAGACTAGCAGCCTCTACCGTCACATTAGGCCGGGACTCGTAGATAATACCAATTACACCCAATGGCACGCGCATTTTACCTACTTGGATGCCAGAGGGCTGATAGTTTAGATCTGTAATGGCACCAACCGGATCAGGTAACGAGGCTACTTGATGCAACCCCTCATTCATGCCATCGATGGTTTTATCAGTGAGCGTTAAGCGATCCAGCAAAGCCGCTTCCAAACCATTCCTCTCTGCGTTTTCAACATCCTGACAATTAGCGCTTAATATTGCGTCACGTGAAGCATCAATCGCATCAGAAATCGCCATGAGCGCCTGATTTTTCTTTCCCGTATCCGCCGCCGCAATTTTACGGGACGCTTCACGTGCATAGCGCCCCACTTCAGCCATATATTCTTTAACGTTCATTAACCTGCTAATACCTTTTCTTATTTAAGACTTTTGCTTACAGCTCTTGCTTACAATTTCGGCCACTTAACCTTTCTAATTTGTTATTAGAATCAAACCAGCACCTTAAAGTACGCAAACCCTCACATTATACATTAAAAACAAACACACACGCTCGGTCCTGTTATCAGGAACTTAACAGCTTACATTAGTACCTGTGTGCCAGCTTCGATCTTGCCAGTTTCAATACACTGTTAATGTGCGTAGATTAGGACGGGCAATCGGTGATTTCCACACGACCGTTTTGCAGCCTCAACCTGCCGCTGGCACTGACTACCACTTCCCGAGCACGCTGCTCAACGTTCTCATTGCTGGCATCTGGTGCACAGATGCGAAAAGTCATCATAGGCAAGCCACCCTTTGCCCTTCTCGCCATACCATCACCACGATATGCCAATGCCGAAACACGGCCATTGCTCCTGAGAATATAACCTGCAGCGATCGGCTCGAACAATTGAATAATTTCATGCCTATCGGGCTTACGATTGGCATTATCATCGGCATAGACAATCCAGCCCTTTTCCCAGGCTTGATCGTCGCTGCACGCCTCGGTTGAGCCTTCTCCAGCACGAATACAAATATAGGTTCTTTGATTTCTGCGAATTGCTTCGCTTCGCGCAAGATTCAACGCGGTCACAAATCGGTTTGCCTGTATGGTCAGCCTGCTTGAACGCACCAAATCCACAAAACTTGGCACAACCATAAAAGTCAGAATAGAAATAGTCACTAAAACAATAAGGGTCTCTACCAAAGTAAAGCCCGAGACAAATTTGCGATCCATCGCCTGAACTCCCAAATAAAGTTAATCCATTAACAATACCCGTCGCGCTGGAGCATACCTGAATTGGATTTAAGAATAAAATTTATAAGGCTTGTAGATTCGGATCGAATCAAGTGAAAGTCGCTAAGAAAGCGGTTTGGGGCGAATCGGCCGGCCCGTTATCAAAAATTCTTCCCGGGCCAGCTGTTAACTCAAAACAAATGATGGCAGGCTTACCAGATCAAATCAAAATCACCAGCATTCATCCACATCAGCGGCACCGCTATTATCCTTTACCCCTAAATGAGACAGCGTAAGATTACCACAATAGGTATCATCCGCTTGCGATCCCTGAGGGGTAGCGGTCAGTGTAAAACAGGTCGTATCACCACAAGGTGCCGTAATCGTGATTACGTAATGTTCATCTGGAGACTTCAAGCTGCCGCTGGTACCACCAATATTGTTCACGTTTGTTGTATAGCCATTGTTCTCCGTAAACCAGCGTTCCTGACGAGCAGCAGCATCCGTGAGGGCAATTTTTGCGTCGGCACGCCGGGTATCGATCATCGTATTGAGGTAACTCGGTAGCGCCACCGCTACGAGAATCGCGAGAATTCCTAACGCAATCATCAACTCTATTAGGGTAAAACCGCTAACCCGCAAAATTCTGGCATGATTAACAATTTTGAGCTTTTTATACATGTTAACTCCTGGCACGCTAATGACTTAAAATCTGCTGGATTTTCTGGTCTGGCCCAATAATCCAAACAGCTTCAACCTGATTATTCGAATCCACCAAATAGCGTACAAACATATCCTTTTCTAAAGTAGACACACCTACCGGGCGCTCCTTATAAAAGACCTCAGTTTTACCCACTGTGATACGATGTTCCCGAGAATCAATTTGTATAATTCCGCCTTCCAGGTCTGTTTTGAATACTAATCCTCTATATTCGGTAGCCGCCAACAGATAAGGTGTTATTAGCCACAGCCCTGCAAATAGACCTATTTTCTTCAACATAATCATATTCCTGCTTTTGATTAACATTCAAACTGACCCTTACCTAAACAACTGCCGCCAGGACTGCCTGCCCACTTCCGGCTGGTTCTCATTAACCTTATCAATACCACCAGCACTATTGCTCAGATACTTACACTCTTTACCCTGACAATTCAGAACCTTGGGAGCAGTAAGAATCCCTTCACCCAACTTGATACCACTTTGCACGAGATACTGAGTAACTTCCTCAATGGTATACTCATACATGTCATTGTCATCAAAATCCCCATCGTTATCGATATCAAAGGGTGGATCGGACAATGGGCCGCCATTGGAAGCATCCAGTTCCATCAAGAAACTGCTGCCGCCAGCAGAACAAGGATTTGAAGAGGGCAACAAGGTAGTAAAAATAATTCTACCGCTGCGATAGACTGGGTTGGTAACCTGCTTTTCTCCTCTA
>CBDUGR010000061.1:0-9332 GCA_965366515.1 uncultured Gammaproteobacteria bacterium
AAGAAGCCGCGGCGCTGGCAGCAATTTAGTAAATGGGCGTAGTTCTGCCAGGCAAGATTGGTTAGAATTAGATTAATTTGTTGTATAACGGCCTGAACGATAATTCTATCCCGTAGTTGTTACGGGAATACACGAGATAGTGGACACTAATGGACTTTTCTTTACGTGAGTGGTTAATCATTTTAGGCGTCATCGTGATAGTTGGCGTATTGGTTGATGGCTATCGCAGAATGCGCCGTGGAAGACGTAACTCAATCAAGCTGGCCATTGATAAGAAGCTTTGTTCCAAATTTAAAGACAGGGTGGATTACTTTAATGGCGAATTGCCCAGTGGTGGCGCCAGGGTGGTGGGTCGTGCGCCAGATGACGCTCCAGAGGATGCTGTGTCCGGTTTGGAAGAGGGTGATGAGATTGTGCCCGAGTCTCTTTTCGCAGAAGATGATCTGGGGGCCGAAGATCTTGCGCAAGAGGATTTGGCTGACGAGGAGCAGGACGACCTTGACTCGACGATGGATAGCGTCGCTGAGGAGGAAGTGCCCAGTTCCGAGCAATCTAAAGTGATACCTGCGACAGTAGAGGAAGTGATCGTCATTAATGTTTTTGCCAAGCAGGAGGAGGGGCTTAACGGTGCGGAAGTTATGCATATAATCCTGGCCTGCGGCATGCGCTTTGGCGAGATGGATATATTTCATCGTAATGAAAGTGAGGATGGTAGTGGGTTGTTGCAATTTAGCATGGCCAATGCAGTAAAACCGGGTACTTTTGATTTAGATGAAATGAACAATTTTTTTACGCCGGGCGTTAGCTTCTTTCTGAGCCTGCCTGGCCCTAAAGACAGTATGAAAGCTTTTGACTGTATGCTGGAAACAGCGAAGTGTCTGGTTAACAATCTGGATGCAGAGCTTCACGATGAACAGCACAGTGTGATGACCAACCAGACAATTGCGCACGCACGACAAAAAATACGTGATTTCGAGCGCAGACAATTGTCTTTGCTCGGTTAAACACAAACTAGCCTGTTACCCGCCTGGGTGAGAATGATAGACGATGCCCCCGAACAGCAGCTTGAACTGCTGAAACAGGAGATCAACCAGCATAATTATCGATACTATGTGCTGGATGATCCGAATGTCCCTGATGCCGAATATGACCGTTTGATGCAGCGCCTGAAAACGTTGGAGTTAGCTCATCCTGAATGGGTGACGGCGGATTCTCCAACCCAGAGAGTCGGGGCGACACCGCTGAGTGCCTTCGCCGAAGTTGCGCATGAGATCCCCATGTTATCGCTGGATAATGCGTTTAGTGAACAGGATATGCTCGACTTTGAACGTCGCATCAAAGAAAGGTTGGGAAGTGATGCGGCGATTGAATATGCCTGTGAACCTAAGCTGGATGGTATCGCTGTAAGTTTGTTGTACCGCCAAGGGTCGCTCGAGCGTGGCGCGACAAGAGGCGACGGTCGCAGGGGGGAAGATATTACCCAGAATTTGAGAACGATTCCTTCAGTTCCTCTTAAGCTGATGGGCTCTGGTTGGCCCGAGTTGCTGGAAGTGCGGGGCGAAGTCTATATGCCAAAGCAGGGCTTCAGTGAACTTAATCGTAAGGCCGCTGCCGTAGATGAAAAGCAGTTTGTTAATCCGCGTAATGCTGCCGCTGGTAGCCTTCGTCAGCTGGATTCAAAAATTACAGCGAATCGTCCTTTGGAGTTATGCTGCTATAGCGCTGGTTTGGTGAAAGGTGGCCAGCTGCCGGATAATCATATTGCCGTGTTAAAGAAACTGAATGCCTGGGGTTTTCGAATTAACGAGCAGATGGCTTCAGTGTTCGGTGTGCAGGCCTGCATTCAATATTATCGGCGCCTTCAGGAGAAGAGGGATACACTTCCCTATGAGATCGATGGAGTGGTGTTCAAAGTTAATCTACTGGCATTGCAGCAGCGATTAGGATTTGTGTCACGGGCACCGCGCTGGGCGATTGCCTATAAATTTCCTGCTCAGGAGGAACTGACGCAACTGCTGGACGTTGAGTTTCAGGTTGGCAGGACGGGAGCGGTTACGCCGGTGGCGAGGTTGGAACCGGTATTTGTGGGCGGTGTTACGGTGAGTAATGCAACGCTGCATAACATGGATGAAGTTGAGCGCTTGGGTGTGTGTATAGGTGATACGGTAATTATACGGCGAGCCGGAGATGTAATTCCGCAGGTGGTGAGCGTTGTTTTGGAACGCAGGCCGCAGAACGCTGCCAAGATCAAACTGCCATTAAGCTGTCCTGTCTGCGACTCTGAAATTACCAGGGACGAAGGTGAAGCCGTTGCGAGATGCAGCGGTGGACTTTACTGTGCGGCGCAGCGTAAGGAAGCGATTAAGCATTTTGCGTCACGTAAGGCGATGGATATAGAGGGATTAGGCGATAAGCTGGTTGAGCTGCTGGTAGATAAGCAACTGATTAAAACCGCAGCTGATCTGTATAAACTGCAGTGGCAGCAAATCAGCGGTCTGGAAAGAATGGGCGAGAAATCCGCTCGGAATCTGATGCGGGCATTAGAGAAAAGTAAGAGCACGCAGCTGAGCCACTTTATTTATGCCCTGGGTATAAGAGAGGTAGGGGAGGCTACCGCACAGAACCTGGCGAACCATTTTGGTAGTCTGGAGGCGCTGGCCGCAGCAGAGGAGCCTGAATTGTTAGAGGTTGATGATGTTGGGCCTATAGTGGCGAAGCACCTGGTCACGTTTTTCCATCAGCCACACAACAAGGAAGTGCTGGATGGATTGATTAAGGCAGGTATTAGTTGGCCAGAGCCAAAAGTTCGGGATAGCAAAAGCATGCCATTACAGGGTATGACCTTTGTACTGACAGGTACACTTGAAAGCATGACTAGAGAGGAAGCGAAAAGCAGGTTACAGCTTTTGGGAGCCAAGGTAAGTGGCAGTGTTTCAGTTAAGACGACGGCGCTGGTAGCCGGTACCAAAGCGGGTTCAAAATTGACTAAGGCTGAAAAGTTGGGTGTTGACGTGATGGATGAGGAGAGGTTGCTGCGCCAGCTCAATGAGTGGGAGGCCGCGGCGGCTAACTAACAAAAAAGATCGATAATAAGCCCGGATTCTATGGCTAGTCGGCAAGTCTTTGCTAGAATGAGAGTAATTCAGGGACAAATCAAGATTTTATATGACGCATCAATCAGGAATAAATCAATCTTCTGACCCCATAGAAAAGATGGAGCACGCCAAGTATGGGCAGTCACGTCGTACCAAGACACGCACGCGAAAAATTATAGTTTTATCGGCGGTACTGGCGCTTTCATTGTTAGTACTCATAGTGCAGTTGATCTATAGCGTGGCAACCATCTCTACGTTAAATGACAAAAATCGTAAGCTTGAGATAGCATTAATAGAAGCAAAAACCACTATCGAGACACTGAAGCCTGAGCTGGAGAGTACTAAGAATGATCTTGAAAAACTGGTGCAAAGTCGTTTCCCTAATTTGCAGGAGTTAGTCACGAATCAGGTAATGGAAGTTGATAATGAATACATACGCACTGTGGTGTTTACTGTAATCAAGCAGGGTAACAGGCAGCTCTATAAGTACCTTTTGGTGGTGGAGAACGATACGACTTCAAAAATCAAACCTAGTTTTAGAGTGCTTCTCTTTGATCAATATGGAGTGCATGTGGCGACCGACGAGTTCCATGATGCCCAGGTGTTGAGGCCTGGGGAAAGTCGTGATTATGCTTCTGATATTGATTTCTTCTTCGATACTCAACCAAAACATTTTTATATAGATGATATAACCGCCCAAACGGCCGCTGAGTAATTGAACATTTATTAACGGCTTGCCAGTATAAAAATACGTTCAATTTTTGCTGATTTTACTATTCTGTCCTATAACTATTAGGTGCAATTGATTCTCCTGCAGCTTTATTCACGTCAGGACTAAAGCATTACCCGTGCCTCGGCTGAAAATAGTAGTTTGGGGATGGGTTAGGAACGCAGCGTACGCTGTGGCAGTGAGAAAGAAAGGAAGCTTCTTTAGGGTCTGATATAGGAATGATTATGCTGAATAGAGCGTTGTTGGTTGATGATTCGAAATCTGCGAGATTTGCGTTGAGAAAGCTGCTTGAAAGGAATGGTATGCAGGTCGATGTCGCAGAAAATGCTGAGCAGGCGTTGGGATACCTCGATTCGAATCATCCAGATGTTATTTTCATGGACCATTTCATGCCCGGAATGGATGGTTTTGAGGCAGCACGTGCAATAAAGGGGCGCCCGGATCGATCCGCAATTCCCATCATTATGTGCACTTCCAAGGAAGACGATGACTACGGACAGCAGGCACGTGCTAACGGTGCTTACGATATATTAACAAAACCTGCGACGCCATCGGCGTTAAACCAGGTGCTGGGCAATTTGCAACAGGTGTTATCCTCTAGTGCTTCCGGACAAGGCGAACCTGCTAAAGAACCATCAATGCAAGAACAACCTGCTGTCGAAAAAGTACCACCGCTAATGGAAACATTGAAAATCGAAAATGTCGAGCGGCAGGTTAGAGAACTTGCTGCTCAGCGAGTCAGCGAATTATTTAAAGAAAAAATACCTGAATTCAGAGAAGCGGTGCTGGTCAATTTTGATAAGATTGCAAAAACCATGCTGCAAGGTTATATGGAACAGGCCCTTGCCGAAGCTCAGAAAGAGTTTCGACCACTTATTGAGAACACTGCCAGGGAAATCTCGCGTAAAGTCAGTCAAGATGAAGTTAGCAGTCAGCTGGCAGGCAGATTCCAGCAATTGCAGGAGCAGGTAAACAAGGATGTGAATGAGCAACTATCTGAAATATATTCCAATATTGGTGAGTTAAAGTCCAATCAGCCCATGCGCAAAGTCGCTCCGGAACTGATGGAGGATATCTTGCAGCGTGCTCGTGACGCTGCTATCGAAGAGGCCAACGAGTCTTTGCTCCAAGTATCCGAGGTGGCGCAGAATACAGCAAAACAGACTTCAGAAGAGGTTTCGCGAAATATAGCGGCAGAACTGGATAGGCAGCTCGATGACAAGTTTACCAGGTTGACTGATTCAGCACTGCAGAAGGCGCGTCAGGAAGCGGCTGAAGTGGCCTGGAAGAAAACTCAGGAGTTGAGTCTGGATACTCAAGAGAGCATTAAAAAGCTCTACGTGATGGCCGGTGTTTCAATGCTTTCCGGGGTTGCAGCCTTGATGGGCGTGGCTTATCTTATCTGGTAGTGGAAGGGTGGTTTTTTCTTTGGAGACCACGCCAGCGGGTATATAGCATTGCAGAGCAAAATACAGTTAGACTGAGAAGCGTCTGTATCACGCTTATCCAGGCACCATCGCTGACTACCAGGTCTGAGAAAAACTTTGCTGAATAAAACAATAATAAACACCCCAACCAGACGTAGCTTCTGGTATTCCCTTTGATCATCCCCGGCAAGCAGATCAGAAGTGGCAGGGCTAGAAATAGTAGTACCCCCCAATTAAATTCGATGGCTGCCAGTTGTTCTGCAATGAAGCTGATCAGTAAACCTGAAAAACTGGCCAGGCATATCAGACGGCTGGTACGTATTTGCTGCTTGGAAATCATTTTGGTGTGACCAGTAGTTTTAAAGCTAACTCAGCTATACGCTTGCCCTGTGCCTGGCACAACTGCAGTTCTTCTTTGGTGAGAGGGAGATTGCTCTCCAATCCTGCAACATGTGTCGCACCATAGGGTGTCCCGCCACTTTGCGTCGAAGATAAATTGGATTCGCTATAGGGAATCCCACAGATGACCATTCCATGATGCAGCAGAGGCAGCATCATGCTTAGCAACGTCGTCTCTTGTCCACCATGCAGGCTGGAAGTGGAGGAAAATACACAGGCTGGCTTATCGATGAGAGATCCGCTGAGCCATAAGCCACTGGTACTGTCGATAAAGTATTTTAAGGGCGATGCCATATTTCCAAAACGGGTGGGACTGCCCAGCGCGAGTCCGGCACAATCGCGCAAATCCTCTTCGCAGCAATACAGGGCTCCTTCTGCGGGTATTTCCGGTTCTGAAGCTTCACATACGGTTGAAACCGGTGGAACTGTTCTTAATCTTGCCTCAATACCTTTCACCTCGTTTATGCCTCGGGCAATACGTTGGGCCATTTCCGAAGTCGCACCATTGCGACTGTAGTAGAGCACCAGCAGGTAGGGAGGCTGTGATGTCATTACAGTATATCCAGAACTTTTTCGGGAGGTCTGCCAATGACGGCCTTATTGTTAGCGACAACAATAGGCCGTTCTATCAATTTGGGGTGTTGGATCATCGCCTCGACGAGAGCAGTGTCGTCTAGGGTACGGTCTGCGAGATTTTGCTCTTTATAGGCATCTTCGCCTTTGCGTAGCAACTCCCTTGCTGAAATACCCAATTGATCAATCAGCGTGGCCAGCTGATCAGCGCTTGGGGTGTTTTCAAGATACAGGACTATTTCAGGCTCAATGCCTCTTTCCTCTAACAACGCTAGCGTTTGTCGTGATTTGGAGCAGCGTGGATTATGATAAATGGTGACATTACTCATAGCTATCTATTGCCTATTGGGTAAAATAGTTTTCCTGGGATCGTTAAACGATAACACTGAATTTCCAGAGACCTATCGACGTTTGGCATTGGATTTTAAACATATTTCACATGATTGCGAAATTTAAACGAGTATTATTTACATTATTTTTTGTCGTGCTCACTGGGTGTGACAGCGCTGACTTTGTCGACGCACAGGGTAAAGATATCAATTGGGAAGATTTTCGTGGCCGCTGGCTGGTCATTAATTACTGGGCAGAATGGTGTAAACCCTGTCTAGAGGAGATCCCGGAACTTAACAGTCTCTATCTGGCGCATAAGGACAAGGATGCATATGTGTTGGGTATCAATTTTGATCCTCTGGAACCGACAGAATTAAACAAACAAATTGATGCGCTGAATGTGCAGTTCCCTGTTTTACAAACTGACCGGGATGGCAAACTCAATTACCTGCACCCGGAGGTTTTGCCAACGACCTATGTTTTTGACCATAAGGGCGAGCTGCGCCATAAACTGGTGGGGCCGCAAACTCAGGTTAGCATTGAGGCGCTGCTGCAAAAAGGGGAGGGTTGATCGATGGCTATGCTCAGTGTGCAGGCTTTTGTCTCCGGTCGCGTACAGAGGGTCTGGTATCGTGAATCTACGAAACGGCAGGCTTTAGCTAGAGGCGTTACCGGCTGGGCTAAAAACCTGCCGGATGGTCGTGTTGAAGTGCTCCTTTGCGGTGAACAAGACGCAGTGAACCAGGTGCTTGCCTGGTTGCATGAAGGGCCACCCAATGCACAGGTGAAGGGAGTCGAGACTCAAGTGCTGGAATGGCAGACGGTGAGCGGCTTTACCACGAGTTAAGCCGTGCGCCTGTGGCTGTGTTGCGTTAGGCTGTTAAAGCATTTTCCATAGCAACCATCCACTGGCGACCAGATATACAGCAAAGGTACCCAGCATAGATACCGGCCGGGTTAGGGCGTGCGGGCTTACCTGCAACGTTATATAGTGCATGAGACGAGAAACCAACAAGGTCAGCCCAAGGCTATGGGTAAAGGTGTCAGACGCGCCATTCGCTTCCGTCAATGCAATCAAGGCAAGTGCCAGCGGGACAGTTTCCACGAAATTTGCATGGCCACGCATTCTCCTCAGTAACAGCTCGTTACCCCCATCCAGGAAGGAGATGCCTGTGCGTTTACGAACAATGCCTACGCGAAAAGTGAACACCATAAAGAGTAAAGCAAAAACAACAATATAAAGGGTGCTTATGGGCAGAATGGGCATCAGGCCTCCAGTTTTAGGAAGTACATACTTATTATATGCGAGCCATTTTAATGCTTTACTTGTGCATTGCAAGTGAAACATAATAAGCCAATGACTGAATCGATTCGAAGATCACCCTGTCCAATTAATTTCGCCTTGGAGTTGTTTGGTGATAAGTGGACTTTGCTTATTATCCGTGACCTGATTTTTATGCGAAAAAAAGGTTATGGCGAATTTATGGAATCTCCCGAAGGTATTTCCACCAATATCCTGGCAGATCGTCTCAGGCAGCTGGTTGATAATGGACTGATCGAGAAATATCCCGATCACAATGACAAGAAAAAATTTGTATATCTGCTCACCGAAAAAGGAGAAGCACTGGTACCGGTATTGGTAGAGATCATACGTTGGGGGGCTCAATACGATGAGCAGGCTAAGAATGCGATCTCAATTGAGGTAAGCGCGCGCCTGGAAAGCGATGCCATGGCTTTTGTTGAAGAAACTCGACAGTCTGTCAGAAAGGAGCGTAAGCAGTATCTAAAGTGGTTGGCAAGCTGATCAGGGAGTGTCTCGGATGATTGAGATTTGAGTAAGCGTTTAATAAGCAGATACAAACAGAGGATTGATTGATGAAAATATATGGCTTTGCCACATACAACGTGACAAAAGTGTTGCTGACAGCTGAAGAACTGGGTCTAAAATATGAGTATGTTCCACTTAATCCTTTAGAGGGGGAGCAAAAAACAGAGGAGCATCTGCGGCGCCACCCGTTAGGACAGGTGCCGGTATTGGAGCACGAGGGTGAGTGTTATATTGAAAGCGCGGCTATTTGTCGCTATTTGGCAAGAATCAGCGGTTCTCGACTTTACCAGGGCGATGCCAGGCAGAAAGCAAAGATAGACAGGTGGGTGGATTTTAGCACCTTGCATATGGGACGTTCGCTAGCCACTTACTTTTTTCAGGAGATCGTCAATGCCAAATTTTTTGGCAACGAGGTGGATCAGCAAGCCCTCAAAGAGGCAAGCGAATCCCTTGAGCAACAACTACCTGTTGTCGATGACCAATTATCCAGTAACGAGTTTCTCGCTGGTGATGAAATCAGTATTGCCGACCTGATCGGGTTTTCCTATTTGCAGATTCATGAGGTGACCAGCGTAGACATCAGTGCATATGAACATCTCTCACGATGGTATTCGCAGATCAGGGTAAGGCCTTCATTTTCTGCTGCTATGAGTCATTTTCCTAATAGCCAGATCTTGCATTGAGGGTTGAATCGAGTTGAGGGGTGAATTGAATCGAGGATTAAATGAAACGTGTGACTTGATCTTTGGTTCGTTAGGAGGATACATTAGCACTAATGGGCTAGCTCAGAATAGATAGTATTTACGTAGCTGATTTCGAGGGCGACTGAAGAATTTTTAATTTGCTGTTTGTGCATACAAACAAATGGAGTTAGTAAATGAACAGACTATTAGTTGTTATTATGTTTGCATCACTGGTGGTTTTGTCCGGTTGTGACACTGGCCCAAAAT
>CBDUGR010000062.1:0-9262 GCA_965366515.1 uncultured Gammaproteobacteria bacterium
AGATAAGTAAAAAGGGCGTAAGGCTTAACTTTAATACTCAGGTGCAGAGCGTCGAAAAATTGCAGAACGGTCAGTTGAGGGCTCAGTTAGACACCGGGCAGTCTATAGATGCTGATACGATATTGTACGCAACGGGCCGCAGACCCAAGACCGAAGGGCTGGGCCTGGCTGATGCAGGGGTGGCAACAGCTGATGATGGAACAATATTGGTAAATGATTATTTTCAGACCAATGTGCCATCAATCTATGCGCTGGGCGACGTGGTTGGGCGCTTGGAGCTGACTCCCGTGGCGCTGGCAGAAGGTATGGCTTTAGTGAAATATCTTTATCAGGATAGTCGCAGAGTGCTTGATTATACGGGAATCCCCACGGCGGTGTTTAGTCAGCCCAGCATTGGCACGGTGGGTTTGTCCGAAGAGCAAGCGCTCGAAAAGGGATATAAGGTTGCAATTTATCGCTCTACTTTTAAAGCCCTCAAGCATACACTCAGTGGCAGTGAGGAGCGTTGTTTGATGAAGATGGTGGTTGATCAAAGTACCGATAAGGTGTTGGGGGTGCACATGGTGGGTGCAGATGCCGGTGAGATTATGCAGGGTATTGCGGTTGCATTAAAAGCGGGTGCGACCAAAACGGTGTTTGATGAAACGATCGGCATTCACCCCACATCCGCCGAGGAATTTGTCACTATGCGAGAGCCGGTTGTTCTGTAGTAATACATAAGAACAAATAAAATAGATTAAACAAATGCCACAGCTTGCTGAAATAAAAGAGTTTTTGTGTTGCGAAACGCCCGAGGCCTGGGTAGAGGTGGCGCTCAGAAATATTGATCTTCTGCTGATTGATCATGCCCACTGTGAGAAGAAGGCCGCATCCACTGCGATGAGTCTGATGTATCGTTATTTGGATCGTTTGGATATGCTGCACAAGATGTCGCAGCTTGCTCGCGAAGAGCTATTGCATTTTGAGCAGGTGCTGGAGATTATGAGGCAGCGTGATATTCAATACCGGCATTTAACTCCTGCACGATATGCCAGCGGTCTTAGGGGGCTGCTGCGAACTCACGAACCGGGGCGATTTATTGATCTGTTAATTGTTGGTGCTTTTGTAGAGGCAAGATCCTGCGAGCGCTTTGCTTCTTTAATCCCGCACCTGGACGAAGATCTGGCAAAATTCTATCGCTCACTGCTTCGTTCCGAAGGTCGACATTATCAGGATTACCTCGCGTTAGCAGAGCAGTATAGCGATCAGCCTATACAGGAAAGAATTAAAGAATTTGCAATTAAAGAAAGGGAATTGATCGAAACGCCCGACACAGAATTTCGGTTCCATAGCGGTATTCCTGTGCTCGATAATGGCTCGAATCCTTTGACATCGCGAAAAAGGGGTATATAATTCCCCTAGCTTGAAAGTACGTCCTATATTTATGCACACCATTTCGAAGTTTAGTCGTTAGTACCTCGACCTGATCATCATAAGTAATAGATACACTTCCAGCACAACCGTCTTTTTAAAAAACAACCGTCTTTTTTAAAGACTTGAATTACTATTGAAAATAAAGGTTTTGATTATGTCTACTACTACCGGCACTGTAAAATGGTTCAACGAATCTAAAGGTTTTGGCTTTATTGAGCAAGAGTCCGGCCCTGATGTTTTTGCGCACTATAGTGCTATCACTGGATCAGGTTTTAAAACTTTGACTGAAGGTCAAAAAGTCCAATTTACTGTTACTCAGGGTCAAAAAGGTCCTCAAGCAGAGAATATTGAACCCGTATAGTTCTTTAGAACTAATACAGGGTTTTGCCTGCACTCCATAATAAGGGTGTAGGCCTGCCTTAAACCCAAAAAAGGTTTAAGGAGTAAAGGGTGAGATCCTCGGGTCTCGCCTTTTTTGTTTTTGGGGTTAGCTCCCCATCTCGGCTTAACTTTCTGCGGTTTTTTGGCGGCTATCGTCGCAGCTTATTTAATCGTATCGCTTGTTCATATGTCTAGGATGTCGTGCAGTGTCTAGTGCCAGTTTTTCATCGCTTAGTTTAAATCCCGCCCTGCTCGAGAATCTGAAATCGCTTAATTATCACCAGATGACGCCGATTCAACAGCAAAGCCTACCGCTTATTTTCGATGGCAAGGATGTAATTGCCCAGGCTCGTACCGGGTCGGGGAAAACAGCGGCGTTTGCGCTGGGCCTGTTGAACAGGCTTGATGTAAAAAGGTTTCGTGTGCAATCGCTGGTTCTTTGCCCGACCAGGGAATTAGCTGATCAAGTGGCTAAGGAGATTCGGAAGCTGGCCCGGCTCATCCACAATATCAAGGTATTGACCTTGTGCGGCGGAGCTCCTTTCGGTCCTCAGATTGGATCGCTAGAGCATGGTGCTCATATTATAGTGGGTACACCTGGGCGTATAGAGGAGCATCTGCGTAAAGGAACGCTTGTTTTGGACAAACTTGAAATGCTGGTGCTTGATGAGGCTGACCGAATGTTGGATATGGGGTTTCAGGCATCGCTTGACACGATCATTGACCAGCTTCCCCGTTCGCGACAGACTCTTTTGTTCAGTGCAACTTACCCCGATCAAATTGAGGCAGTCGCGCAGCGCGTAATGCGCCAGCCGCAAAGGGTTGAGGCGCTTTCAACTCATGATGACACCAGCATAGAGCAGCAGTTTTATTGCGTTGACAGTCAGCGTAATCGTCTTACTGCGCTTAAACTGTTGCTCATGGCCTATCAGCCCCAATCTTGTTTGGTGTTTTGCAATACCAAACGGGAAACGCAGGAGGTAGCGGATGCGCTGGGCGAATTTGGCTTTAATGCGGCAGCGCTGCATGGTGATTTGGAACAGCGGGAGCGAGATCAAACCCTGGTGCAGTTTGCCAATAAAAGTGTGACTGTGCTGGTGGCCACGGATGTGGCAGCGCGTGGGCTGGATATCGATGCGATGGATGCCGTGATTAATTACCAGATTGCCCGTGAAACAGAGGTGCATGTTCACCGTATTGGCAGAACGGGCAGGGCCGGTAGCAAGGGTATTGCATTCACCCTGTTTGACGTGAAGGAGAATTACAAAGTTGAGCGCCTCGAAGATTATCTAAAGTGCTCAATTGACGTGTTGCCATTGCCTGAGGTGCGGTTATTGAACGAGCCGGCATACAGGTCGCAAATGGTGACGCTGCAAATTGATGGCGGTAAAAGGCAGAAACTCAGGGCCGGCGATATTTTGGGGGCTCTAACGGCGGGCAATGGAATTACTGGAACGCAGGTAGGGAAAATCCACCTGTTCGATAACTGCGCCTATGTGGCGGTCAATATCGATATTGCAAAAAGTGCGCTCGCTAAAATCAGTAAAGGAAAACTCAAGGGGCGATCATTTCGGGCAAGAAAGGTGGGCAGGGGTTAGTCAGAGCCCACGGCAGCCAGCCAACCGCTTAAATACAGTAATAATTAAGCTCGTCCTCTACGGTTGTCGGTATTACCCGATTTTTGAGAAGGTGACGCGGCGGCATCTCTTCTATGCTTCTTGTTCTTTCCCTGTGGCTTGTGACCTCGAGCAATCTCGCCGGAGCGCTGACCGTCCTGGTGTCTCGGTTTTGGTTTCTTAGGTTTTTTTGGTCGCGCGTGGCGACTGTTTAAATTCGATTCCGGTAGATCATGAACCGGTTCAAAACCGTCAATAAATTCCCGTTTCAACAACTGTTTGATGAGTCGCTCTATATCCGACAACTGCTTAAATTCGTCCGCGCTTACCAGGGATATGGCTTGCCCGGTTGCACCTGCGCGCCCGGTTCTGCCAATTCGATGGACATAATCTTCCGGTACATTGGGCAAATCAAAATTAACGACCTGAGGCAATTGATCGATGTCGAGTCCACGGGCAGCTATGTCGGTCGCTACCAGTACCTGGGTTTTGCCATTTTTAAAATCCGCTAATGCTTTGGTTCGGGCGCCCTGGCTTTTGTTGCCGTGGATAGCGGTAGCATGTATTTTTTTGCTTTCCAGGTGTTTGGTTAAACGATTGGCGCCATGTTTAGTTCTACTGAAAACGAGCACCTGCTCCCACTGGTGTTCAAGAATCAAGTGTGTCAGTAGAGCCGATTTTTTACTTTTATCGACTGGGCAGATCCATTGTTCAACTGATTCGACCGTCGTGTTTCGCGGGCTGACTGAAATTTCAATAGGGTTTTCAACCATGCCTTTTGCCAGTTTGCGAATTTCCTGGGAGAAGGTGGCAGAGAACATCAGGTTTTGCCGCTGTTTGGGTAAAACCGCCAGGATGCGCTTGATGTCATGGATAAAGCCCATGTCCAGCATTCGATCGGCTTCGTCAAGAACTAGAATTTCCAGGCGATTAAATTTCATCGCATTTTGATTGTATAGATCCAGTAGTCGGCCGGGTGTGGCAATTAACACGTCAACCCCTTTACGCAACTGCATCATTTGCGGATTGATTTTGACGCCACCAAAAACAACCGTTGAACGTAAGGGTAAATGCCGACTATAAGTACTGACACTTGCCGCAACCTGTGCTGCAAGCTCACGGGTAGGTGTCAATATCAGGGCTCGCACTTGATTCGCCTGTGCTTTTTGCCCCTTAAGCAGCTGTTCCAGGATAGGTAGAGTGAATCCCGCCGTTTTGCCGGTGCCGGTTTGCGCCGCCGCCATCACATCTTTTCCCTGAAGGATAGAAGGTATGGCCTGAGCCTGTATCGGAGAGGGCGTTGTATATCCTTGCTCCGTAACAGCTCGGAGAATAGGTTCGGAAAGGCCCAGGGAGGCAAAACTCATAAGGTTATCTCTTATTTCTGAATATCAAAAGGAGGCCGCAACACAAGCGGCGCTGCAGCATACAGTAACTTAAATCCAATAGCCATTTAATCGCTGGTGGGGTTAGATGTGTGGAATCCTAAAAAATTCAGGCGATGACAAAATCCAGCAGATCAGTCTGTGCTTTGGAAACCTTAAGATACCAGCCGTTGCTTCCCCAGTCGCCCAGGACTGTGCGCTGTGCAGGGAGGCCATTAGCAATCAACTGGTGTGTTGCTGGTCGGTGGGTATGGCCATGTATCAGTTGTTGAACCTGGTATTGCTCCATCACCCTCCGAACTTCATCCGGGTTAACGTCCATGATTCCAGCAGTTTTTTCACTGGTTTTTTCTTTGCTGATATCGCGTAGATTTTGCGCGATAGCTAGTCGTTCGGGGATGCTCTTGCTTAACAGCTCCTGTTGCCAGTTCGGGTTTCGAACCATTGTCCGAAATTGTTGGTAAGCAATGTCATCTGTGCAAAGAGTGTCACCATGCATCAATAAAGTGGGCGTGCCATACAGGTCAATGACTGTGGGGTCGGGTAAAAGTGTACAACCGGTTTGCTCCGCAAAACGCTCGCCGATTAGAAAGTCCCGATTACCATGCATGAAGAACACGGGCACCCCTCGACTGGATATGCTCTTCAGGGTGGTCTTGAGCGCGTCAGCAAACGCATTCTCAAAGTCATCGCCGATCCAGGCTTCAAAAAAATCACCAAGAATATAGAGCGCATCGATATGCTGGGTTTTTTCGGTCGCAAATTGCACAAAAGCCTGCACTATCGCAGGCTTTTGTGGTTCCAGGTGCAGATCAGAGATGAATAGGGTGGTCATTGTGCTGCTAAAGATCGTCAGAGATAGATACCGATTCTATAACGACGTCATCAGCTGGAACATCCTGATGACCTGCTTTGGACGTGGTTGCTACGGCTTTTATTTTATCCACCACATCCATGCCCTCGGTTACTTTCCCAAACACGGCATATCCCCATCCTTCTGTTGTCTTGGAACTGTGATCCAGAAAAGTGTTGTCTTCAACATTGATAAAGAATTGGGCAGTGGCCGAATGAGGTTCCATTGTTCTTGCCATGGCAAGCGTGCCACGAAGATTGCTGAGACCATTGTCTGCCTCATTCTGGATGGGCTCTGCGGTAGGTTTCTGACTCATTCCTGCTTCAAATCCGCCGCATTGAATCATAAAGTTTTTGATCACACGATGAAAAATTGTGCCGTTATAGAACTCCTTTTCGGCATATTCTCTAAAATTCTTTGCGCTGATGGGCGCCTTTTCGGTATCTAGCTGGATATGGATGTCGCCTAAATTCGTGTGCAAAATGATCATCAAAGACTCCCTATGTCTTATGCTGCGATGTAATAGTGGTAATTTGCTATTTTCTTGTGCTTTGCTCTAGCCGCGGCGCGCAAGGTGGTTATAATGTTTGGCTCAATTTAACTCAATTCTGATTTCAGCCGGACCGGTTAAAATATTTCCAGGTTACTGCCTGTCAGAAGCTTTAGCAGAGACTTTATCTTTTTTATTTATGATGAACAATACTGAATCACCCGGTAAATCAAACTTTATTCGCAATATCATTGATGAAGACCTGCGTCAGGGTAAAAATGAAGGGCGAGTAATTACACGTTTTCCTCCTGAACCGAACGGTTTTTTGCACATCGGTCACGCAAAGTCCATTTGCCTGAATTTTGGTATTGCAAGCGATTATCCCGCGGGTAAATGTAATTTGCGGTTTGATGATACCAACCCGGAAAAGGAAAGTACGGAGTATGTGGAGGCAATTCAAAACGATGTCACCTGGCTAGGATTTGAATGGAATGGCGAGGTTAAGTATTCCTCCAGCTATTTCGAGCAGCTGTATCTTTTTGCTGAAGAGCTGGTCGAGCGTGGTAAGGCCTACGTTTGCAGTCTCAACGCTGACCAGATGCGCGAATTTCGGGGAACCTTGACTACGCCAGGAAAGGACAGTCCCGACCGCAATAGAAGTGTTGAAGAAAATCTTGATCTGTTCAGGCGTATGCGAGCCGGAGGATTTGAGGATGGAGCTTATGTGTTGCGAGCGAAAATCGATATGGCCTCTCCCAACCTTAATATGCGGGATCCGATTCTTTATAGAATTCGGCGTGTCCATCACCACCGCACAGGCGATCAGTGGTGTATTTATCCGATGTATGATTTTACCCATTGTATCTCGGATGCGCTGGAAGATATCACCCATTCACTGTGTACGCTGGAATTTGAAGATCACAGGCCGCTTTATGATTGGGTGCTCGATAACATAAGTGTCGACTGCCATCCACAACAAATTGAATTTGCCCGGCTTAACCTTAGTCATACTGTCACTAGTAAAAGAAAGCTAAAACGACTGGTCGATGAAGGCTATGTTAACGGTTGGGACGATCCCCGTCTCCCGACTATCTCCGGTTTGCGCAGAAGAGGTTATACACCGGCTGCAATACGCAAATTTTGTGACAATATTGGTGTGACTCGCAGTGACGGTGTGGTTGATGCAGCAATGCTGGTGCATAGCATTCGAGAAGATCTGGAGGTAAATGCGCCCAGAGCTATGTGTGTCTTGAAGCCGATCAAAGTGGTGATTACTAACTATCCAGAAAGCGAGGAGGAACAGCTCTCCACCCAGGTTCATCCGGACTATCCCGAGATGGGGATGCGAACGCTACCCTTTGGCCGGGAGATCTATATTGACCAGGAAGATTTTATGGAGGAGCCACCCTCAAAATATTTTCGCCTGGCACCTGGGCGGGAGGTCAGGTTGCGCAACGCCTATGTGATTCGTTGCGATGAAGTAATCAAGGATGATAAGGGCGAGCTGGTTGAATTGCGTTGCTGGTATGACGATAAAACCCTCGGAGTTAAGCCCGAAGGGCGCAAAGTAAAAGGCGTGATTCACTGGGTATCCGCAAAGCACGCGGTGAATTGCGAGGTTAGACTTTATGATCAGCTGTTTACAGAGGAGAATCCTGATAAAGGCGACTTCATGACGTGCCTGAACCCAGCCTCAGTAGAGGTGCTTCAAAACTGTAAAGCGGAGCCTGGGCTGGATGGTATAGAGCCTGAGCAAAGATTCCAGTTTGAGCGCCTCGGATATTTTTGTGCAGATCGTTATGACTCAATGCCAGGCAAGCTGGTCTTTAACCGAACCGTGAGTCTGCGTGATTCATGGGCGAAAGCTCAAAAAAAGCAGGATTGATTTGTGTTGAAGATATATAACTCGTTGAGCGGCGAGAAGGAGAGCTTCAAACCTTTAATTGAAGGCCAGGTACGTATGTATGTCTGTGGCATGACAGTTTATGACTTTTGCCATATAGGACATGCGCGGGTAATGGTGGCTTTTGATGTGGTCAGCCGGTATCTGCGGCAGAAAGGTTATCAGGTAACCTATGTCAGAAATATTACAGATGTTGATGATAAAATATTTAACCGTGCCCGAGAGAATGATGAGCCTTACGATCAATTGACGCAGCGCTTTATTGAGGCGATGCATGAGGATGAAAAGGCGCTCAGTGTTTTGCCACCAGATGTGGAGCCCAGAGCCACTGCGCATATGGACCAGATTCTTGAGATGGTGCAGACGTTGATTGACAAGGAGTATGCCTATTGTGCGAGAAATGGTGATGTCTACTATAGAGTCGACCGCTTTGCAGATTATGGCAAGTTAAGTAAGAAGAATCTTGAGGATTTGAGGGCAGGCGAGCGCATTAGCGTCGAGGAAGCTAAAGAAAACCCACTGGACTTTGCGCTGTGGAAGGCGGCAAAGGAAGGCGAAGCGGCTTGGGATTCACCCTGGGGCAGGGGGCGTCCGGGTTGGCATATTGAGTGTTCAGCGATGAGTACCAGCTGCCTGGGGCACACCTTTGACATTCATGGCGGCGGGCCTGATCTAAAATTCCCACATCATGAAAACGAGATCGCACAGTCTGAAGCGGCAACCGGAGAGGAGTATGTAAAAACCTGGATGCACGCCGGTGCAGTACGCGTGGATAATGAAAAAATGTCCAAATCACTGGGCAATTTCTTTACTATTCGCGAAGTTTTGCAGAAATATAACCCTGAGGTTGTGAGATATTTTCTGGTCACCAGTCATTATCGCAGTCACATCAACTATTCGGAAGATAACCTGAGGCAGGCACAGCAGGCGCTGGAGCGTTTTTATACAGCGATGCGACGTAATCCGGTAGAGACTGGAGACTTGCCCTCAGATAGCGAGCTGCTTGACGAGTATAAAAAGCGCTTTGCTGAGGCCATGGATGATGACTTTAATACGCCTGAGGCCCTGGCGGTTCTATTTGAAATTGTCAGAGAGATTAATAAAGCATCGGCAGAGGCCAAATCGCTGATTATTCTGTTGAGAGAACTGGGCGAGGTGCTTGGGCTCCTGCAACAGAATCCCGAGCAGTCGATTGCAATTGTCGTCAGTGACCTCGAGCAA
>CBDUGR010000063.1:0-9160 GCA_965366515.1 uncultured Gammaproteobacteria bacterium
AGTAGTTCAAGGATATTGATTTTGTCGACTTGAAGTCCGTCCACTTTTGGCGGATCGAACATCATGGCAATATCCAGTGTATGGCTCACCAGTTGACGGGTGAGACTCTCTCGATCTTGAGCGACCGCTCGAAGTGCAATACCGGGAAATTCCTGATACAAGCGATTCAGATAATCCTGCAATAGCGAATCCCACAGATTGGGTGGGCCGCCGATGGCAATTTGCAACGATTGGTCGCTACCCAGCGAGCACTCCTGAATGGCACGGCTTAGCGAAACGATTACGGCTTCGGCATGGGGTTTTAATCGTTCGCCGGCTGGCGTCAGGTTAATGTTATTGCGGTGCCGGTTAAACAGATTGACGCCCAGCATACTTTCCAGTTGGCGTATTCGTGCACTGACTGCCGCTTGTGTCAGGTAAAGGTTCTCTGCCGCGCGACCGAAGTGGCGAGTCTTCTCTACTTCGAGAAAGGTTTTAAGTAATTCGGTATCCATCGTTTAGCTATCTACAGGATTTCCCTGGTTGCGTTGCACTATACCCATCATTTTATAGGCTAGCAGAGCCGCTGAAAACTCATAGGCGTGGAATCCTTTGATCGGAGCAAACTCCATAATATCAAAGCCGATGAGATTGCGGTGTCTTATCGCTGACTCAAACAAAGCAAGCGTTTGGTACCATCCCAAGCCTCCCGGTACGGGCGTGCCCGTTGAGGGGAAAACGGACGGATCCATGCCATCGATATCCAGCGTGAAAAATATATTGCGGGGAAACTCATCGGGCAGGGTGATAGATTGTATGTTTTTACATACCAGTTCCTCGGCATCAATTGCCTGTACCGAGAATTTTTTCCGGGCCTCAATTTCCTCTTCGCAGAATGCGCGAATACCTAGCTGAAAAATGGGTATATCCATATCAGCGATACGCTTCATCACCGAGGCATGGCTGTAGAGGTTGCCTTCATAGCTGTTACGCAGATCGGCATGAGCGTCGATCTGCACCACACCCAGATCTGTAATGCCTGACTGCAGCAGTCCCTTTATTATGCCATAGGTGACTGTGTGCTCCCCGCCGATGACCACAGGGAATCCCTGGAGAGACAATATTTGCTGTGTTGCTGCTGCGATACGTTCAATCACTGGTGCTGCGTCACCCTGGGTATCAACCGGGGCGTGGGTATAGATCCCTAAATCTGCGGGACGACTCTTTCCTTCCCAAAGCTCCAGCTGCCAGGAGGCTGCGAGAATAGAGGCGGGGCCGAGTGCAGTCCCTTCGCCGAATGAAACGGATGCTTCATAGGGCACGGGCAGAATATGGAAAAAGGCATCGGTCGGTGCTGGCTGTTGTATTTCTGAACCAAGAAATATCGGGTAACCGGGCGCGGCTAATTGATCGAACTGCTGCATAGGGACACCTGTCTAGTATCAGGAAATAGTATCAGGAAAGCCGTTGCTTGAAATCCTGATATCCAAATTGCTTCACTACTCGTAATGCATCGGTTTTTGAATTCCAGATTGCAATGGCGGGCAGGTTAATGCCATTGAAGGTATTTGTTTTTACCATACTGTAGTGGGCCATATCATCAAAGGCCAGACGTTGCCCTATCTGTAACGGTTGATCAAAACTATAGTCGCCCATCACATCGCCCGCCAGACAACTTTGTCCACCCAGCCGGTAGCTGTGCGATTTGTCATTCTGTTGACTGGCGCCCAGGATATTAGCCTGGTAGGGCATTTCCAGGGTGTCCGGCATATGGCAGGTTGCTGAACAATCCAAAATAGCCAGCGGTATTTCGTTGCGGGTGATATCCAGGACTTCGCTGACCAGAATCCCGCTATTGATCGCAACGGCTTCTCCGGGTTCAAGATAGACCTGTACCCCGTACTTTTTCTTGAAGGTGATAATACAATCAATTAATGCCTCTACCTCATAGCCGGGTTGCGTAATGTGATGGCCACCACCAAAATTTACCCACTCCAGCTGCGGCAAAATTTCTGAAAATTGTTGTTCCACGACCTTAAGTGTTCGCTCTAACGGTGCAAAATCCTGTTCACATAATGTGTGAAAATGTAGCCCGCTGATGCCCTCCAGGCTTTGTCCTGAGAAATGTTCAGCACGAATACCCAACCGTGATCCAGGTGCGCAGGGATCATAAATCGGAGTTGTGCCTTCTGAGTGATTAGGGTTTATCCGTAACCCAAATCGCAATTCGGGACGTTTTCCCTTGGCCGCATTGAGTAACGGCTGAAATTTTTGCCACTGCGCAAAAGAATTGAAAACCAGATGGTGGGAGATTTCCAGCAATTGCCGTAACTCGGATTCCTTATAGGCGGCACAAAAAGTATGCAGTTCTCCACCAAATTCTTCATGCCCAAGCATTGCTTCATGCAGGCCGCTGGCACAGGTGCCCTGCAAATACCGCATTATTAGCGGTGCCATACTGAACATGGAAAATGCTTTTAATGCCAGCAAAACTTTTGCGCCGCTGGCCTGTTGTATGCGATCGAGAACCTTGAGATTGTCTTCAATCGCTACTTCATCGACCACGAAACAGGGAGAGGGCACCCGCGACTGGTCAAAGTCCGTAAATGTCTTGCTGTTAATCTTGCTGGCTCCAATTGAATTGGGGGTTCTCAATGACTTTCCAGGGTAACCCATAGCTATTCATATCGGCCATAAAGGGGTCTGGATTCATCTGTTCCATGTTCCACACGCCGGGATTCATCCAATGGTTTTCCAGCATCATTTTTGCGCCGATCATGGCGGGCACGCCGGTGGTATAGGAGATGGCTTGTGATTGAACCTCCTGGTAACAGGATTGGTGGTCACAGATGTTATAGATGAAACATGTCCTTTTCTGACCATCCTTGATGCCGCTGACAAGGCAGCCGATACAGGTGCGGCCGGTCGTTCTGGGGCCCAGTGTTGAAGGGTCGGGTAGCAGAGTTTTTAGAAACTGGATCGGAACGATCTGCTGTCCCTGAAAGTCCACGGGCTCAATGCTGGTCATTCCGACATTACCAAGTACCTCCAGGTGTTTGAGGTAATTATCAGAAAAGCTCATCCAGAACTGCGCCCGCTTAAGACTGGGGAAGTGCTTGGTCAAGGACTCCAGCTCTTCATGGTACATGCGATAAATATTGTAGGTGCCGACCTCTTCCGGGCAGGTGAAAGGCCGATTAACAGACATTGCCGGTGTGGTGACAAATTCCCCGTCTTCCCAATGACGGCATGCAGCAGTTACTTCACGAATATTGATTTCCGGGTTGAAATTGGTTGCAAAGGGGTAGCCATGATCGCCACCGTTGACATCGATAATATCGAGGTAGTGGATTTCATCGAAGTAGTGTTTGGCCAGGTAGGCGGTAAACATATTGGTTGCGCCAGGGTCAAACCCTGAGCCGAGCAGCGCCATTAAGCCGGCTTGCTTGAATTTTTCCTGATAGGCCCACTGCCAGCTATACTCGAATTTCGCCGTATCCAGGGGTTCGTAATTAGCGGTATCCAGATAATGCACACCGGTTTTCAGGCAGGCATCCATTATGGTCAAATCCTGATAGGGCAACGCCACATTGATGACCAGTTTGGGTTGTTCTCGGCTAATCAGTTCGACCAACTCAGGTACATTATCGGCATCAACCTGAGCGGTACTGATTGGCCGCTTGAGTTGAGAGGCAATTTTTTTACATTTTTCTTCTGTGCGACTGGCTAACACAATCTCTGAAAATACTTCTGGTAGCTGTGCGCACTTATGGGTAACCACCTGGCCGACACCACCAGCGCCAATAATTAGTACTTTTGCCATAATGCTGTTCTCACTCTTCTCTTTCGTAGTAGGTGTAGCCCTGCAAGCTTGCATTGAATGCTTTAATCATCTGCTGTCTTTCGCGCGCGCTGATACGACCCTCTTTGACCGCTCTTTCAGCCTTGTTACGATAGCGCAATTGCATCTCCTTGGGCTGATATTCAACATAACTCAATACATCGGCAATGGTATCGCCGTGTATCTCTTTTACAAAATCAAATGAACCATCGCGATTAAGTCGTACGCTGACGACGTTGGTGTCGCCAAATAGATTGTGCAGATCGCCGAGTGTTTCCTGGTATGCGCCCACCAGAAAAACACCCAGATAATACTCCTCCCCTTCTATGAGTGAGTGAAGCGGCAGTGTTTTAGAGGTTTCCTGGTGTCCTATAAAGCAGTCGATCTTTCCATCACAGTCGCAGGTAATATCAGCCAAGACTGCCTGACGATCTGGTCTTTCGTTTAACCGGTGAATCGGCATCACAGGAAAGAGTTGATCGATTGCCCAAATGTCGGGAAGCGATTGAAACAAGCTGAAATTTCCATAATAAATATCGCTAAGGGAGAGTTTCAGGTCTTCAAGATCCGGAGGAATTCGCTCCAGCTTGTCCAGCATGTTGCTGATTTGCTGCAGCGTATCAAGAAACAGGTTTTCGGCAACTGACTGAGTTCTCAGATTGATCTGCCCCCTTCTAAACAATTCGTGGATTTCATTGCGGTAATAATTGGTGTCGTTATAGCATTCCTGCACCTTTTCGGGTGTCAGGTAGCTGTTTACGGAGCGCATTTTCGTCAAGGCAGGGTGCTCATCTTCCTTTTGTGGAGTAATCTGGGTAGGCTCAAACCGAGTAGTATCCAGGATGTTAAAAATCAGCACTGATGCGTAAGCTACGGTAGCACGTCCGGATTCGGTCACAATGATAGGATGATCTATGTGATAGTTATCAAGCGTCTGCTTTAACGTATCAACCACATCTTCACAGTACTCCGCCAAGCTGTAATTGCGGCTCTGTTCATCATTGGACTGCATGCCGGTGTAGTCCACCGCCAAGCCACCCCCTAAATCGATATATTTAAGTTCTGCTCCTTCATTGACAAGATCTGCGTAATAACGGCAGGCTTCAACTACCCCGTTTCTTATTTCCTGAATGTTGGGTATTTGGGAACCCAAATGGCAGTGAAGAAGCTGCAGGCAATGAAGCATCTGCTCCTGCTTAAGGCAATCCACTACATCAATTAGTTGTGTTGTGGTCAAGCCAAACACACTGCGCTCACCGCTGCTTGAATTCCAGTGGCCGCTGATTTTGGATGACATTTTAACCCGCATGCCTATCATGGGCTCAATGCCCAAAGATTTGCTGCGTTCAATAATTAATGACAATTCGGGAGGGGTTTCGATTACAAAAATACACAAGAATCCCAGCTTAATCGCCCAAAGGCCCAGATCAATAAATTCCTGGTCCTTGTAGCCGTTGCAGATGATGAGTCCACCCATCTCCTCCAGTGTTGAGAGTGCGGCAATCATTTCGGGTTTACTGCCGACCTCGAAACCGTGCTTATAACGTGATCCGAAGTCTGCTATTTCTTCTACGACCTGCGCTTGCTGATTTACCTTGATAGGGTAAACACCACGATAGGAACCTTGATAGTTTAGATCTTTGATAGCCTCCCTGAATGCTTCGTTCAGGCGTTGGATTTGCGCATCCAGAATATTCTCAATGCGCAACAGTACAGGCATCTGAAGATCGCGCTCTTCCATACCGTTAACAATGTCCATTAATGGCACACTGGTGGTTAAGGTTTTTGCCGTAACCAGACCATCTGACGAAAGACCGAAGTAGTCATTACTCCAGCCCTCTATACCGTATAATTTGGCTGATTGTTTGTATTCCCAGGGGAAATCAATTTGCCGATCCAATTAGAATCTCCTTAGATAGCAAAAATAAAGAAACTAGGCCTTTGCCAGAAGGTGCAATGGGTAACTAGGTTTGCACCGAAAGGCTAGCAATTTTGCCTTAGTTTTTTTGCTAAATCTACTGCAATTTATGCTTTGTTTTAGTCTTTACGAAGATATAAAAAGCGGTGGTGTGGAGTTTGCACAGCCGCAACAGCATTAGAATATTTTTATCATGACGATAAAAATATTTCGTTTTACCCATTATCAGAGCTTTACCATAATTAAAACCTACACTCTCCAATTGATTCGTATTTTGAGGTAATTCAGCAAATGGAATATAACCCCTTTCAGCCGTCAGCTGTTCCATACTATGATAATGATCGTTTCCCCCTGGGTTTCCGGCGCTGTGGTGAATTTACTATTTCCGAGGCCGACATCCTACATAACTATGGGCGCAGCCTTCGGGCACTGGACACTGGCGAAAGGAGCCCGTTGACCGCGGAGGAAAGACACTTTATCGAAGTCTGCCAAGGTAAAAAGCCGGCGCAGTCTGAGATCGAAAAAGTCTGGCTCAAATATCGCTCCTTGCTGGGAGCAAAAAAAATAGTGAGTGCTTTTGGTCGTTCCAAGATAAGCTTCAGTGAAGAGATTATTGAGGATTCAGACGGTGACGATGACGAGGGTGATGACGATCTCTAAGGAGTTAATCAGGGGTTTCCTAAGCACCTTCCTTCTTGAAAGCTTGTAGTCCGCAACTTAATCCTGTCAGTGCTATAGTTTATTGCAGTGAGCAATCCAGGCTCACTGCATAGACTGGCCGAACTATCAGGTGGCTCCCAACAGACCAGGTTGACCCGTTAACGGCTAAGACGCTGTGTATCACCAATTGTGTGGGCAAACTGGGTTCGGTTAATTATGTATTGTCTAACTGTTTCGGCGTCGTCAAGTGATAGCTCTTCGCCAAAACCAATCATACCGCGATCATTCAAAATACCTTCAATAACAACCTGCTGCCAGGCTTCGCTAGAGGACAACAGCGGAGAATATCTTAGATCAGGTATCACGCCACCTCCAACAGCTCCGGTACCATGACAGTTTGTGCAATAGCGATCATAAATAGTCAAACCAAGTTCGACGCTTAAAGAGTCAGTGCGTACTTCGGAGTAATCGGGCATGTTCCTGACTTGCTCCTGAATTACAGGTAATTTCGCTTGACCCTGCAGTTTGAAAGTTAGAATTCGACTACGGTTGATTGGCTCGTTAACCGTTGCGTCCTTGACCAGTGGCCCGGTCATGAGAGGAAAAATGCCTCCCCAGCCAGCACTAACGCTAATATACTGTTCGCCTGCCACCTCAAAGCTCACTGGCGGTGCGACGATACCTGTTTGTGCCGCAAACTCCCACAGCTTTTGCCCATCTTTTTCAGAATAGGCGTTAAGGAAACCCGTTGCGCTGCCCTGAAAGACTAATCCTCCAGCGGTGGAAAGTACGCCACCATTCCATGCGCCGGGATAGTCAACGCGCCACGCTTCTTGTTGACGGATTGGGTCCCAGGCAATCAGTCGGCCTTTGGTAGCCTTTTTTATCTGTTCTATCACTGCCGGGTCGTCAGGGAATCCCGCAATCCGCGTATCAACTCCCAGGTTAACGGCTAGCCTGGAAGGAGTTTGATCATCCTGCGCCAGATAAGGGAAAGCAGTTTCGTGCACCGGTAAGTAGATCAACTCAGTATTGTTACTGTAGGACATGGGGTGCCAGTTATGCCCTCCCATCCAGGAGGGGGAAACCAAGGCTGGTTTTCCTGTGATCCAGTACTGTGCCTGTGGGTTGACCACGGGGCGCCCACTTTCCATATTTATGTGGCTCGCCCAGGTCACCGGCACAAAGGGTTCTGCGGAAATGAGTTTTCCGGTAATACGATCAAGTACATAAAAGAATCCATTTTTTGGTGCCTGCATGAGGACTTTGCGCAGTTCTCCACCAATAACCATGTCGGCCAGTATCATATGCTGCGTGGCGGTAAAGTCCCACGCCTCGGTAGGCGTGGTTTGGTAATGCCAGCGATATTCGCCGGTGTCTGCGTTAACCGCCACAATAGATGACAAAAACCAGTTGTCGCCCTCACCGGCTGTGCGAATGTTGGGATTCCAGGGTGTACCGTTGCCGACCCCGAAGTAAAGCAGGTTGGTTTCAGGGTCGTAGGCCATGGAGTCCCAGACTGTACCTCCACCCCCGAGCTTCCACCAATTGCCGTTCCAGGTATCGGTTTGCGCTGCGACCGGCTCCGTACCCGTTGGATCATCCGGGGCTCCCGGCACTGTATAGAAGCGCCAAATAAGATTGCCATTGTTGACATCGTAGGCGGAAATATAACCTCTGACGCCGTATTCGGCGCCTCCGTTACCGATAAAGACGTTGCCATTAACAGCCCGTGGAGCTCCTGTGATGGTATAGTTTTTTGCTTGATCGACAGTCAAGGTTGACCATATCGGATTGCCGGTTTTAGCATCCAGGGCGATTAGGCGGCCATCGAGTGTGCCAACAAAAACCCGGCCGTCTAGAAAGGCGACACCTCTGTTGACCGCATCACAACAACCCTTTACGCCAGTTGATTTAGGTACTTCTGGATCAAAATGCCAGAGCTGTTTTCCGGTTCGTGCGTCGAGGGCTATAACGTGGCTCCAGGCAGAGGTTGTGTACATGACGCCATCGATGACCAGCGGTGTTGCTTCCTGGCCGCGTTGTTCCGGCAAATCAAAATACCAGGCGAGTTTAAGATCACCTATGTTGGTCTGGTTGATTGAATTGAGAGGACTGAAACGCTGCTCACTGTGAGAAAGTCCGTGTTGCGGCCAGTTACCCGAAGCTTCTTCGCTTGGCGGACTCACCGATGTGGGCTGGGAGGAGTCCCCCATACTTAAAGCATCGCCAGACTCACTGTTCTCTTGGAGAGAACAGCCGCTTAATAATAAAACGACAGTAAAAATAGAATAGAAATTGAGTAGAAAACTAGAGGTCCGGCTAATCATCAGTATTGTTCCATTGCTAGTGTACGGTCATTTGGTATAAAAAATGGCTGCCAATCGCTTGGCAGCCAAACAGGGTAGTTATCCTTTGGTAACTGTCACTGCCGCGTATTATCACGCGGTGACTGGTTTAAAAGCGATACTCAGTCGACATATATACCTCTCTTCCACGACTATAGCTACCTTCAACAAAACCTACACCCGGTTGGCTAAATCCAGAATACAGGTAAATCTCATCGGTGGCATTTTTAATACCGGCGACCAACTTCCAGTGTTCGGGTGCGCTGTAAGAAATAGACACACCCAGCAGACCGAATGCATCCTGCGCCAGCAGAGGTGTATTCTCGGCGTCATTGAAGTGATCGTCCTTCCAGGTGTAATCTGCTCGCACCAACAACTCTGCACCGGAGTCTAACCCAAACGTATAATCCGCTG
>CBDUGR010000064.1:0-9113 GCA_965366515.1 uncultured Gammaproteobacteria bacterium
AAGCGATCAGTCCGCTCAAGATTAACGGAACTGCAAAAATGATGAAGTTTACTTCCATGCTGATACCCTGTGCGATAAACAGGCCACCAAAATAGGGGCCTAACACGGCGCCAAATCTTCCCAGTCCGATTGCCCAGCCAACGCCTGTGCTGCGTAATTCTGTGGGATATATTTTTGCTGCCACCGCATACAGGCCAACAAAACCCCCTTGCAGCAAAAAGCCAATCGCGATCAGATAAGGGAACAGGTGGTTGACGCCGGAGGCATAGGCGAAAATGATCATCACCACAGCAGAAGAAGTTAAATAGGTGCCAATGAGCTTTGAAAGGCTGACCCGTGCGGAAATCCAGCCGAGAGTCACTATGCCAATCACCGCACCACCGTTAAAGGCCGCTGCAGCGTATACACCGAAGGATTCAGAGAAGCCGGCATTGATGAGCAGCTTGGGTATCCAGCTCATCATAAAATAGAGGCTCATAAAGCAGAATAAAAAGCTGGCCCACAAAGTTAAGGTCCGGGCGCGGCGCCCCTGTGTTAAAAGGCTTAGCACATTCGGCTTAGCTCGCTCGGCATGCATATCTATAAGGGGCAGTTCGGTCAATGCTGGACGCTTAAGGCGGCCCAGAACCAGGTTTATCTGCGCCAGCGAGTTTTCCTTGCGCTTGGCGAGCAGAAACTGTAGTGATTCTGGGATGAAAAAGTAGACAAGAATAAGCATCGACAGGGTGGCCAGTCCACCGGCAAAGAATACACTTTGCCAGCCGTAAGCCGGTATCAGCGGTGCCGCAATGAAACTGCCCAGCGTTGCGCCCAGAGGATAGCCAGCGGTGATGCTCATTACCGCCAAGCTGCGATATTTTGCCGGTGTGTATTCCGCGCTAATCGCGGCCAGGCTCGCCAGCATGCCGCCAACGCCTAACCCCGTAATTGCGCGGTAGATGATCAGTTCCCACAGCGAAGTCGCAAACCCGGTTGCGCACATGCTAAGGCCAATCATGGTTACGCAGGCAATAATCATCTTCCTGCGGCCCAGCATATCTGCTACTGGAGCGAGAAACATAGCGCCAATCATCATGCCGGCCAACGCCACACTGAAGACAATACCCAAATGATTGGGGGCAATTTGCAACTCCTGTCCAATGCCATGCACAGTAAAGGCCATTGCGGTGACATCAAAGCCATCCAGCATGTTCAGGGTAAACGCAACCAAGACAACCAGTATTTGAGTGGTAGCAATGCTGCCTTCATCGATAACTTTGCGTATAAAGACTAGTTCTTCTGTCTCGGAAACAGCTTCGGTTGCCATAGATTGGACCTCTGTATAGTTATTCTGTGAAATCTGCGGGCTGGTGCTTGCGCTTTATCTTCTTATTGTTGTGACGCATCGTTGTTATTTTATTTTTATGAGCAGCGAACCTTCGCACTTTTTAGCCACTGCGTCCAGCATTCAGTCAGGCAATGAGATGTTCGTCTAGCGGTGTCTGTGCAATTAAAGCGGTGTACCTGACAGCCAGGATAATTCCCGAGCCCACTAACTTTAAACGCTGTAAGGCGCGGCTACCTCAATTATTTGTCTCTGATATTGACCAATCATAGATATTTTTGTATTTACCTTTACGTTAACGTAAACTATAATTCTTCGAAATCTGTAGAAAAAGAGACAGAGGATGACCGAAAACTATTCAATTTCCGATCTCGCAAAAGAGTTTGATGTAACTACTCGCACGATTCGTCATTACGAAGATGAAGGACTGTTGTTACCTGCCAGAAAAGGTCAAAAACGTATCTACAGCAAAAGTGATCGGACCCGGTTAAAACTGATTCTACGTGGTCGGCGTTTGGGTTTGAGCCTGGATGAAGCAGGGCAAATCGTCAATATGTATACGCCGGGATCAGACAACCTGGAACAGTTACAGGCGCTGATCGATAAAATTGAAGAACACCGCAGAAAGCTCTATCAGCAGCAAAAAGATATAGAAATGATGCTTAAGGATTTAAGTGAGGTAGAAAAAATCTGCCTTCAGGCGATGGATGAAAAACGTAGTACGTAACTAATTTCAGGAGAACATTCGAATGAATAGCTACCGCTCCCTAAACTTTGATTTAGGTGAAGAAATCAATATGTTACAGGATATGGTTGCGAGTTTTTCGCAGGCAGAGCTTGCGCCAATCGCGGCCGACGTCGATATAAAAAATGAGTTTCCCAATCACCTGTGGAAAAAGTTTGGAGATCTGGGGTTGTTGGGTATCACAGTGGAAGAGGAATATGGCGGTAGCAATATGGGCTATCTGGCTCACGTGATAGCCATGGAAGAGATTAGCCGGGCTTCGGCTTCTATCGGCTTATCCTACGGTGCCCATTCCAATCTCTGTGTGAATCAGATCCGCAAAAACGGCAGCGAATCACAGAAGCAAAAATACCTGCCGAAACTTTGTTCCGGTGAGCATATCGGCGCGTTGGCAATGAGTGAACCCGGCGCCGGATCGGATGTTGTGGCTATGAAGCTGCGTGCTGAGAAAAAAGGGGATCGTTATATCCTTAACGGTAACAAGATGTGGATAACCAATGGCCCGGATGCGCATACCTACGTGATTTATGCAAAAACCGACAGCAGCGCTGGTTCTCGAGGTATTAGTGCCTTTATCGTGGAGCGTGATTTTCCCGGATTCAGCCAGGCACAAAAGCTCGATAAACTGGGTATGCGCGGCTCGAATACCTGTGAACTGGTGTTTGAAGACTGCGAGGTGCCGGAGGAAAATATTCTCGGCCAGGAAAATGGCGGTGTTCGGGTGCTTATGTCCGGACTTGATTTTGAACGCACCGTGCTGTCAGGTGGCCCGGTTGGCATTATGCAGGCATGTATGGATGTGGTGATTCCCTATGTGCATGATCGCAAACAGTTTGGTCAGAGTATCGGTGAATTCCAGCTAATGCAGGGCAAACTGGCGGATATGTATGCGCGGTTGAATGCCAGCCGGGCTTATCTCTACGCAGTGGCAAAAGCCTGTGATCGAGGTGAAGAAAGTCGTAAAGACGCAGCCGCGGTGATCTTGTATACCGCAGAAGCCGCGACCCAACAGGCGCTGGAAGCGATTCAGGCCCTTGGCGGCAATGGCTATATCAATGAATTTCCCACCGGACGCTACCTGCGTGATGCCAAACTCTATGAAATTGGTGCCGGTACCTCAGAAATACGGCGCATGTTGATTGGTCGTGAGCTGTTTAACGAGACTATATAGAGGCCAAAACTGATGGCTGTAATTAAAAGTAAAATAAACACAGGTTCTCAGGAGTTTCAGGACAACCAGGTAGCGATGAAAGCACTGGTAGCTGATCTGAAAAATCTGGTTGAAGAGATTAAAAAAGGCGGTGGGGAACGTTCCCAGCAGCGTCATCTTGCGCGCGGCAAGCTGCTGCCGCGGGACCGTATTCAGACATTGCTTGATGAGGGGTCACCTTTTCTGGAAATTGGCCAGTTGGCGGCCCATAAGGTCTATGATGATCCGGTGCCTTCTGCGGGAGTGATTGCAGGTATCGGCCGTGTCGCAGGTCAGGAGTGTATGATCGTCGCTAACGACGCGACCACTAAAGGCGGCAGCTACTTCCCGCTCTCGGTGAAAAAACACCTGCGTGCACAGACGATTGCGGAGCAAAGCCATTTGCCCTGTATCTATCTGGTGGATTCAGGGGGGGCAAATCTACCCACCCAGGATGAGGTGTTCCCGGACAGAGACCATTTCGGTCATATTTTTTTCAACCAGGCGAACATGTCTGCCAAAGGCATTCCTCAGATTGCCGCAGTGATGGGTTCTTGCACCGCAGGTGGGGCTTATGTGCCTGCCATGTCGGACGAAAGTATCATCGTTAAAGAGCAGGGAACCATTTTTCTGGGCGGCCCGCCGTTGGTAAAGGCCGCGACGGGAGAAGTTGTTACTGCGGAAGATCTGGGTGGCGCCGATGTACACTGTCGCACGTCTGGTGTGGCCGATCACTATGCGCAAAATGATCAACACGCACTGCAGCTCGTACGTCAGGCGGTTGCCAGGCTGAATCGCCGCAAACCCGTTTCTCAAGATGTGCAACCTAGCGTGGCGCCACTCTATGATCCGGAAGAGATATATGGGGTTGTTCCTGCGGATAATCGCACCCCCTATGATGTGCGCGAAGTCATTGCGCGCATTGTTGATGGCTCTGAGTTTGATGAATTCAAGCAGCTCTACGGTACCACGCTGGTAACCGGCTTTGCGAGAATACATGGTTATCTGGTTGGTATTGTGGCCAACAACGGCATTCTTTTTTCTGAATCGGCTCTGAAAGGCGCGCATTTTGTTGAGCTCTGTGCACAACGTAAAATACCGTTGATTTTTCTACAAAATGTAACTGGTTTTATGGTGGGCCAGATTTATGAAGCAGGGGGGATCGCGCGTAACGGTGCGAAAATGGTAACCGCCGTTGCCTGTGCCAAAGTGCCCAAATTCACAGTCATTATCGGCAGCAGTTTTGGTGCTGGAAACTATGGCATGTGCGGTCGCGGCTACGACCCCAATATGCTTTGGATGTGGCCTAATGGCAGAATTTCTGTGATGGGCGGCGAGCAGGCTGCGGGTGTATTGGCGCAGATTAAACGCGACGCCATGGCCAAGCGTGGCGAGGAATGGAGCGAACAGGAAGAAGCTGAATTTAAAAAGCCGGTGATAGAAAAATACGATGAGCAAGGCCATCCCTATTATGCCAGTGCACGGCTTTGGGATGACGGTGTTATCGACCCTGCACAAACACGGGATACTTTAGGATTGGCGATTTCAGCGGCATTGAACAAACCGGTTGAGGAAACAAAATTTGGTGTATTCCGAATGTAGTGGCAGGGCCGGCTATAGACGGACTTTAATCAGGAAATCCAAATAATGGCAGACGATAACCTAATACTTGATATAGACCAGCGTGGCGTTGCAACGCTCACTCTAAACCGTCCCGAGTTACATAATGCCTTCGATGACGTAATGATTGCGGAGTTAACCCGGGCTTTGGAACAACTGGCTGAGAGGGATGATGTGCGCCTGGTGATCCTGGCTTCGACTGGAAAGAGTTTTTCTGCCGGAGGTGACCTGAACTGGATGAAACGCATGGCGCAATACAGCTATGAGGAAAACCTGAGTGACGCTAATGCACTGGCAAAGCTGTTAAAGAGCTTAAATTTTTTTGCCAAGCCTACCATCGCGAGGGTGCAGGGTGCTGCCTATGGCGGTGCGGTAGGGTTAGTGAGCTGTTGTGATATGGCGGTTGCTTCAAAGCGAGCCAGCTTTAGTCTGAGCGAAGTAAAAATTGGAATTATGCCTGCAACCATCAGCCCTTACGTGATTGCAGCCATGGGGCAGCGAGCCGCGCGTCGCTATTTTATTACCGCAGAACGCTTCGGCGCAGAAACTGCAGCTGAGTTAGGCCTGGTGTCTCAGGTGGTTGAGGATTCGCATCTGGATGATGCGTTAAATCAGTTGGTAGATAGTCTGCTGGCAAACAGTCCTGCAGCAGTGAAAGCCGCCAAGCAATTGATTTTTGATGTTGCAGATCGGCCGATTGATGATGCGCTGATAGCCTTCACCAGCAAAGCGATCGCTGAAATACGTGTATCCGAAGAGGGACAGGAAGGGCTTGCCGCCTTCCTGGATAAGCGCCCACCCGCCTGGATAAAGAATTAGGTAAATCAGAACCAGTTATGAACTATTTTTCGTCGGTTAGAATCGTTCGCTTCTTTTTAGGCGCTAAGGACAAATTAGGTGCTGAGGAGAAAGCCGCAAACCATGGCAATAGCTGGCTAATATCTGCGGTTTACGCCAAGAGGCAGTCACTTTTTTCTCACCGAAAATCTAATCTCGACTTGCTCAGAAGTTCCTTAGAAAAAAGGATCAATCATGTTTAAAAAAATTCTTATTGCCAACCGTGGTGAAATCGCCTGCCGTGTCATGCAAACGGCACATAAACTTGGAATACGCTGTGTTGCCGTTTACTCCGAAGCAGATGCCAATGCGCTGCACGTTTCGATGGCGGATGAAGCCTATTGCATTGGCCCCGCCTCCAGTACAGAAAGCTATCTGTGTGGTGATAAAATCCTTGAGGTCGCAAAACAGTCTGGCGCTACAGCGATACATCCGGGTTATGGTTTTTTATCGGAAAACGCCAGGTTCGTCAAAGCCTGTGAAGATGAGGACATTTGTTTTATTGGGCCGCCGGCTTCGGCCATTGAAGCTATGGGCTCCAAAAGCGCCGCCAAAACCATTATGGAGAAGGCGGGTGTGCCGCTGGTACCGGGTTATCACGGTGATGATCAATCACCGGCTTTGTTAAAACAGTTCGCTGACCAAATGGGCTATCCGGTGTTGCTTAAAGCAACCGCTGGAGGTGGTGGCAAGGGTATGCGTGTGGTCTGGGCAGAAAAAGAGTTTGATGAAGCGTTGAACTCCGCGAAGCGTGAGGCTGTTAAAGGCTTTGGTGATGAGCGTATGTTGGTTGAGAAATACCTGACTCAACCCCGTCACGTGGAAATACAGGTGTTTGCGGATCACCAGGGCAACGCGGCTTACCTGTTTGAGCGGGATTGCTCAGTACAACGCCGACATCAAAAGGTACTTGAGGAAGCACCCGCACCGGGGATGACAGAGCAACTCAGGCAGCAGATGGGAGACGCTGCGGTCAAGGCCGCACAGGCGATCAATTATGTGGGTGCCGGTACGGTAGAGTTTTTACTGGATAAAGATGGATCGTTCTACTTTATGGAGATGAATACCCGTTTGCAGGTAGAACATCCAGTAACTGAGCTGATTTCCGGACAGGATCTGGTGGAGTGGCAATTACAGGTGGCAGCCGGTAACAGGCTGCCTTTGCTGCAACAGGACTTGAGATTACAGGGCCATGCTCTGGAAGCGCGTATATACGCAGAAGATCCCGATAACGATTTTTTGCCGGTGAGCGGCAATCTTACTTATCTACGCACTCCTTTGGAAAGCCAGCATGTGCGCATTGATAGTGGGGTACGTGAGGGGGATGAGGTTAGTGTCTACTATGACCCGATGATTGCCAAACTGATCGTATGGGACCAATCCCGGGAGCGCGCATTATCGCGCATGTCTCAGGCCTTGTTGGGGTTTCGGGTTGCCGGTATGAAAACTAATACAGGCTTTCTAAAGCGGCTGGTTGATCACCCGGCATTTCAGCAGGCCGACCTGGACACCAGTTTTATCGATAAACATGAGGCGGAACTTTTCCCCTCTGTAGATCTCCAGGCGCAGGATAACAGCAATGTTGCAATAGCAGCTCTCTTTGTATTGCTGAAACAGCGCCAGGGCAGTGCAATGGCTGCCCTGGCCAGCAGTGACCCCTATTCTCCCTGGTTTAATCTCAGCGGTTGGCGCGTTAATGAGTCTAATCAGCAGCGGGTGGAGTTAAGCGTTCCGGACAGCGAACAACCCAGTATTGAAGTGTTGGCAGAGCAGACCAGCGAGGGTTATCTGCTGCGGCTGGCGGGTGAAAAGATGATTGTGAGCGGACAACTGGATCAGGATCAGCTGATAGTTAAACTCAATGGACATCAGACCACCGTTTATGTGGCTGAGTCGGAAGGCCATATCACGCTCTTTACCGAGCAGGGTACCCGTGAATATATCTGGTATAAGCCCGGGTTGGAGGAGCATGCTTTCGAACAGGATGAGGGCAGTCTCACCGCACCGATGAATGGCACTATTGTTGCCGTATTAGCTGACCCGGGAACAGCGGTGGACACGGATCAAGGGTTGATCGTGATGGAAGCGATGAAGATGGAATATACCATTCGGGCTCCGACAAAAGGATTGGTGACAGAGGTGTTTTTTAAAGAGGGTGACCTGGTTGATGAGGGCGTGCAACTGGTGGCGTTCGAAGCAGATGTAGATGCAAAGGATGGAGAATAGCGTGTCGTTACCGACAAAAGTTAAAATGGTAGAGGTTGGACCTCGGGATGGACTGCAAAATGAACCGGGCCAGATAAGCACACAGATCAAAATTGAACTGATCAATAGATTGGCCAATGCCGGTATCAGCGCCATTGAAGCCGCCAGCTTTGTTTCACCGAAATGGGTGCCGCAAATGGCGGATTCTGCCGAAGTAATGCAGCAAATAGATAGGAAGCCAGGGGTGATTTACAGTGCTTTGACACCCAATTTGAAAGGTTTTGAAAGTGCTATCGCCTGTCAGGTTGATGAAGTGGCGATCTTTGCGGCGGCTTCTGAGCAGTTTTCACAGAAGAATATCAATTGCAGTATTGAAGAAAGCCTGCAGAGGTTTGAGCCTATTATGGACGCTGCTAAAGCACAGCGTATTCCGGTGCGTGGTTATATCTCCTGCGTTATGGGCTGTCCCTATCAGGGTGAAGTTGAGCCGGGTGCTGTTGTTTCTGTGGCTAAATCCCTGGCGGCCATGGGTTGTCATGAAATTTCTCTGGGGGATACCATCGGTGTAGGAACCCCCAGGCAAACCAAAGTGATGCTGGGCGCGGTAGCCAGTGAATTGTCAGTTGAGCAGCTGGCTGTGCATTTTCATGATACCTATGGTCAGGCGCTGGCCAACATATACGCCGCTTTGGAAATGGGCGTTGCGATAGTGGATAGTTCGATCGCCGGATTGGGTGGTTGCCCATATGCAAAGGGAGCATCGGGCAATGTTGCGAGCGAGGATGTGCTCTATATGCTCAACGGTTTGGGGATTGATACAGGTGTTGACCTTGAGAAATTGCTGGAGGCCGGAAAACATGTGATGCAGGCCTTGGGCAGGAGGTCTAACTCCAAGGTGGCAGCGGCGCGGGCTGGTTATTGAAAAGCGAGATTACCAGGTGCATACATAGATACAGGCACATACCTAGATGATTGTGACTGACAGGTCTAGCAGAGACGGCATTTTGGGCGGTTTAGATCAGGCTTGAGAAACGAAATTAGTTTCACTATTTCTTTATGGAAATGCCCCAAACAGGGGTTTATCATCAGATCTCTTTAGAGAGACCTTCGCGTAGCACGATCGTCATGCAAAGGGCTCTGGTGCTTATAATCAGCAGGTACAACGTATGCAGCAACCCCTGTGGATCCCGTCC
>CBDUGR010000065.1:0-9093 GCA_965366515.1 uncultured Gammaproteobacteria bacterium
GCCTGCACAATCAGTTCAGGATAGCGCTTGGGTTTCGAGTGATGCCAAACCATCGCCTGACGCCACAATTCGTAATTGCTATCCGTGCGGCTGATGATTTTCCCTTTCACGCCCGGGATCACCGTGCTGTATAACTTCTCCTTCGCATCACCGGCAGATAGTTGGCCCGTGCGCAGCACACCCAACGCCCCTAACGCCGTCAGGGATACCAATTGTTTTAGCACATCACGTCGGGATTCTGCTTTTGGATTCATCACCTGTTTCCCCTATTTAACCTGTGCAAAAAATTTGGCTAGCATCTGTATGTCAGCTTCTGACAAAGCTTGTGCGATCGTCGTCATGGTCGCATCTTTTCGGGCGCCGGATTTAAAATCCCGCAGTTGTTTGACCATATAAGCTGTTTTCTGATTTTGCAGATTGGGGTACTGATCCGCTTTACCAACACCGTCAGCACCGTGACAGGCGACGCAGCTTGCTATCGTTGTCTGATTCAAATCCATCCCGGCAGCCTGGAGTAAAAAAACATGCAACCCAAAAAAGACAGCAACCAGCCACTTGGTCGCGGTTCGCATATAGCACCTGTTCATTCTCTTATCTCCCAATCATCCACTCTGAATCGCTCTATTATATCCAAAAAATGTTTTCAGCGAATGGCATAGAGCTTAAGGAGAACAGGGACGAACTGCTATCAAATATACGAAAGGGATAGCCTTAAAACGTAAAAGATTTAATCCTTTAATAGAGGTGATTCAGCATCATGGAATCTTGGACAGGAACAACGTAATCCTGGATAGGAACAAAGCCAGAGAGTCAGCTTAGTAAAATCTGTTTGAAAAAAACAATAAAAAAGGCCCACTCTTACGAGCGAACCTTTCTATTATAATGGCGTCCCCTAGGGGGTTCGAACCCCTGTTACCGCCGTGAAAGGGCGGTGTCCTAGGCCTCTAGACGAAGGGGACAAAACCTTCTAAAAATGGTGGAGCTAAGCGGGATCGAACCGCTGACCTCAACACTGCCAGTGTTGCGCTCTCCCAGCTGAGCTATAGCCCCAAAAAGAGCAGGGCATATTAAGCACACAACCGATTGCTGTCAAGCATTCGCCACCTGAAACCGCTACAAATTTTCTTCGGCAAAGGCCGCCAGGCGGCTCCTTTCGATGCTTTCAATATGCATCACGCCGCCATGATCAAAGCTTTTGAATTTTTCAACAATGTAGGTCAGGCCGGACGTGAGCGCCGTGACATACTTATTATCAATTTGCGCCAAATTACCGAGAATGACAATTTTCGAATTTTTACCAACGCGCGTAATGATCGATTTTAACTGGAACTGTGTAAGGTTCTGGCTTTCATCAATAATGATATAGGCATTATTAATGGATCGTCCTCGCATAAAATTAAGCGATTTAAACTGAATATTGGCTTTCTCTTTGACGTAGGAAATACTCCCCGCACAGGACTCGTCACCGCCATGCAGAATCTCCAGATTATCATCAAACGCGGCCAGCCAGGGTGCCATTTTTTCTTCCTCTGTACCTGGCAGAAAGCCGATCTCTTCGGCAATCGGCGGCGTCGATCGAGCGACAATTAATTTGTTATATTGTTTTTCCTCAATAATGGCGTGCAGCCCAATTGCCAGCGCCAGCAAGGTCTTTCCCGAACCGGCTGGCCCGATCAGTATGGACAGGTCGATATCCGGCGACTGCAGCAGATAGCAAGCCATCGCCTGATCCAGATTACGAGGTTTCAATCCCCAGATTTTTTGGTGCATCAGCCGGTCTGCTTTTAAACCCCTAAAAAAAATCGACTCATTTTCGATCGACTCTACAAAACCAATAAAGCCTTGAGCGTCGCGCACAAACATATTGGGATAATAGTCCGGGTGTAAATCACGCCGAATCACGTGCACCGTATCTCCCTCGCGAGTGAAGCTATCGACTTTATCGACGCCATCCCAGAAGCTCCCTTCAATCGCTATTCGCCCCTTCGCCAGTAGATCTATATCGTCCAGTATTCGGTCTTTACGATAATCCTCGACATTGCGCAAACCGGAACCTTTGGCCTTCAAGCGCATATTGATATCTTTGGTCACCAGGCACACATAGCTGTCCGGGTTATGCTTTTGAAGGGATATAGCGGTGTTAATAATTTGATTATCCGGTCCGTCCTTGGTCAAAAAAGGAATACTGTCACAAGGCTGCAGCAACTGATCGGGAAAAATAGACAGCGTACCGGGAGATGCGCTGTTTTTAGTGACAGACGTCACAATTTCCACACCCTCCTGAATCTCGCGTGTATCCGCATTAGCCAGCAGCTTATCAATGATCTGGATAGCGATCCGCGCTTCTTTGCTGACATCCTTGTCCCGCCGATCCTTAATTTCATCCAGCTCCTCCAGGACCGTCATTGGAATCATGACCTTATGCTCGTTAAAGGCATAAACTGCAGTCGGATCATGCAGCAACACATTGGTATCAAGCACATAAATTTTTTGCATCAGATAATACTCCGCAAGCTGTGTTTGAATAAACGACTAGAGATTCTCGCGCCACATGAAAGCAGCGACGTGAAGACGTGAAGACGAACAAGGACTTTATTTTCGGGTGCAGAATTGGGCGTTTTAGTAAAACGAGGGGAGTGAGCAATTTGGCCTTTCGTTCAAAACCCTTGGAGGGCTTTGCACATCGCAGCATACAACCTCACACGGCGCTCACGCGCAGGGAAACATCCCCTTTATAGTACCGTGCAATTATCACGGATCAACTCTTTTCTGCAGTAGTACCAAATCTTTTGATTTAACTTCAAGTTTGGTATTGAACTGATCTGCAACAAAGGCGAAGGTTGCGTCACTGTAAAAACAAACATGGGTCGGGTCATTTTTGTAATGCCACTGAGCAAACGCTTCTTTACCCGTGTACCGCTTCGTCATAATGGTCAGCCAGCCACCCGGCTCAAGCAAACCAAACAGTTGCGACAATATCTCCCCCGGATGATGCAGATGCTCGACAACTTCAGTACAGGTGATGAAGCGATATGGGCGATCAAGCACCGCCCGATCATCGGCATAGAAAATATCATAGATTGACATCTCATAGCCCGCCTCCTGCAACATCACTGAAAGTGTCGGCCCTGGGCCAGCGCCATAATCAAGCCCTTGAGCCGGAGTAGCTACGCGCTCGCGTACTGCAGAATATACCGGCGCTAAAAAACGCCGGTAATTTTGATCGGCTGGATCATTCTGATGCAGGTCATACTGTTTGCGCTCTTGCTCTGCACTGAGATAATGATCCGCTGGCACAAACACAAGCTCACAGGTTAAGCAACGCAGGTAAGGGCGTAGCCTATCCCGATAAAAATCCTCCAACTTCAGCGAGCCGCATAGCGGGCAGCTCGCAGCAGCGTCAATCATGCGCTACAGGTACTCGCGAAAGTCCTTTTCCCATTTTTTAGTTTGTTTTTTCGATACGCCGCCCAGCAGATTAACCGCATGGCGCAGGCGCGCCCGCGACATATCTGCGCCTAATATTGCCATCGAGTTAAAAACAGAGGTGGACACGGAAGTGCCCGCAATCGCCACAAAAAGCGGGAACAGATAATCCCGAATTTTCAAGCCCATCGTCTCGGCCATGCCCTTGATGATGGCTTCCAGATTGTCACGACTCCAATTCTGCTCTGTCTCCAGTCGCCAAAGCGTAAACTGCAGAATTCGTTTGCACTCCTCATCACTGAGCGATTTATGCTGAAAATCCTGCTCGGTTATATCCAGCATCCCCGCGCAGAAAAAGGCGGCCATTGGTACCACGTCACTAAACAGTTCAACGCGTTCCTTTAACAGAGGTGCTATTTGCATCAGGTATTCCGGATTAAGCGCCCATTGCTGGAGCCGCTCGGCAAACTGTAGCAACGACAAATCCTCGCGAATCCAGCTTCCGTTGAGCCAGCTTAGTTTTTCCAGATCGAAAATCGGCCCCCCCAGGGAAACCCGCTTAATATCAAAATTATCAACCATTTCGTCTAACCTGAACTTTTCCCTTTCATCGGGCATTGACCAACCCATACGCCCCAGATAGTTCAACATCGCCTCTGGCAGGAAACCCATGCGCCGATAATAGTTGATGCTGGTCGGGTTTTTACGCTTACTTAACTTGCTCTTATCCGGGTTCCGCAGCAAAGGCATATGGCACAGTTTGGGCATTTCCCAGCCAAAATACTCATAGAGCAATTGGTGCTTGGGGGCAGAATTAATCCACTCCTCGCCTCTTATCACATGCGTAATATCCATCAGGTGATCATCCACAACATTGGCCAGATGGTAGGTCGGCATACCGTCCGCCTTCATCAGAATTTGCATATCCACCTGTTGCCAATCAATTTCAATATCACCGCGCAACTGATCCCAAACGGTGCAAGTTCCCTGTTCCGGTACCTTCATACGAATCACTGAGGCTTCACCGGATGCCATACGCTGCGTCACTTCCTGCTCACTCAAATGAATGCAATGCCCGTCATAACCGGGTGTTTGCTTGTCCGCCATCTGCTGCGTGCGTAACTCCTGCAAGCGTTCCTGTGTACAAAAACAGCGGAAAGCGTGACCCTTTTCCAGCAATTGATCCGCATGTTTTTGATAAATTTCACTGCGCTCACTTTGACGATAAGGCCCATAATCACCACCGACATCCGGCCCCTCATCCCAGGTAATTCCCAGCCAGTTTAAAGAGTCAAAAATTGCCTGTTCTGATTCGGCCGTGCTACGCGCCTGATCGGTATCTTCGATTCTCAGAATAAACTGTCCACCTTGGCTTCGAGCAAAACACATATTAAAAAGCGCAATATAGGCGGTGCCAACATGGGGGTCGCCAGTAGGTGAAGGTGCTATACGGGTGCGTACGGTCATGATTAAACTCGAATTTTGTTGGTTAAATGATGCATACCGGGGGCGCACAAGCGCCCTTGGGAAAGTCGCGTATTATAAGGGGTTATGCCAATAATACGCTATTAAAGCAGCACTTTTTGTTGCCGGATAAATTCGGTGACCGCAGCCCCTGGTTCTAATCAACAAAGAAACGACAGAGTGACAGTACCAATGCAGCCGATAACACCACAATGGTAACACCCGCCAAAGTGAAACTCTCTGGACTGGCTACGCCGACCAGAGGCGCGGCAGAACTCGCGACCAGGATGCCTGAGAAACCAATAACCCCTGTCACGATTAATCCTTCCTGAGGTTCACCTGGAGCTACCACTTTAGCAATAGAACCCACGACAAAGCTCGACACAACCCAAATAAAATAACTCATTTTCAGCATCCTCTATTTTTTTCCACAACTACGGCCACTTCGGTTTGCACTCCAGCAACTCGCCTTGCTTGCTGCTAGACCTATACCTATTTAAAACGTCGCTGACGGCATTTGGTTGACAGACACCAGCAGGAAAAATGGAGAAACTCGCTGCAGCAGCATATAGACAAGCAGGACAAAGAGAGCTAGCCTGTCCATTTTGCGAGCAGATCAAAAAATCAGCTGGGTAACTCGATGGCTAGATTAACGACCCTGTTGACCATAATTTTTTTGACCGGGTGCCTGGGCACTCCAGAAAACGTCGAACCCGTCGAAACGTTCCAGTTGAAACAATACCTGGGGACCTGGTATGAGATTGCGCGACTTGACCATTCCTTTGAGCGAGGACTGGAGCAGGTATCGGCAACCTATAGTCTTCAGGAGGATGGTGGCGTTCGGATACTCAACAAAGGCTTTTCCATCCAGGAAAACGAATGGCGAGAAGCTGAAGGCAAGGCATACTTTGTCCAGGCACAGGATACCGGACATCTAAAAGTTTCCTTTTTCGGCCCCTTTTACAGCTCCTACGTTATCTTTGAACTGGACCAACCCGATTATCAGTATGCCTTTGTGTCCGGTTACAATAAGTCCTATCTTTGGCTGCTGGCAAGAACACCACAAGTGAGCAATACGCTTAAGAGTGATTTCGTCAGCAAAGCACGGGAACTTGGCTTTAATGTGGATGAGCTGATTTTTGTGCCACAAAAGAGCTTTGGTAATAACCAGAGTTCAACTCAATAAATGCTAACAGGATCAAGTTATGGAATCGACTGACAAGCTGGCAGTACTCATAGATGCCGATAACGCGCAACCCAGCATAGTGGACGGATTGCTCGCAGAAATAGCCAACTACGGCATTGCCAGCGTCAAGCGAATATACGGCGACTGGACTGCACCGAGTTTGAGAGGCTGGAAAGAAGTATTGCTCGATCACTCCATCCAACCCATGCAGCAATTTGCCTACACCAAAGGGAAAAACGCAACTGACAGCGCTATGATCATTGATGCGATGGACTTACTGTACACCGGCAACTTTAATGGCTTCTGCATTGTCACCAGTGACAGCGACTTTACCAAACTGGCATCCAGAATCAGAGAATCCGGTTTGACTGTGTACGGATTTGGTGAGCAGAAAACCCCGTCCGCCTTTGTTTCTGCTTGTGATAAATTTATCTATACCGAAGTTCTTCGCGCAACCACTGGTGAAACCCAAGCCATTACCAAGAAATCAGCCCGTGATTTAAAACAGGATACCAAGCTGGTGAGCCTGTTACGCAATGCGGTAGAAGTTTCCTCCGACGATAGCGGCTGGGCCCACCTCGCACCCGTCGGCAGCAACATTGCAAAGCAATCATCTGAATTCGATCCGCGCAATTACGGTTATGTGAAACTGGGTGAACTGGTGTCAGCAACCAAACTGTTTGATATTGAGGAAAGGCCTATCGCCGGTAGCAATTCAAAAGCACTTTATGTGCGTGATAAGCGAAATAAATAGGCATTACCCGCTTCCATAATACCTTAAGGAGCCGTTCTTGCTCATTGAAACATCATTTATTGAGTCAAATACCTATTAGCGCATGAAAGATCAAATCGTCATCCATTGGTTCCGCCAGGATCTGCGCATTAGTGATAACCCCGCACTAAGCGCTGCTGCGCAGCAAGGGCGGGTATTACCTATCTACATTCTTGATGATGAAAGCGCACAGGAGTATTCAATCGGTGCCGCCAGCCGCTGGTGGCTTTATCACTCCCTAAAAAAACTGAACGTCAATTTGCAGGGTAAGCTGCGGTTTTTTAGGGGTAATGCCGAGCAAGTGCTCACTAAATTGGCCATCGATTTTCAGGTGTGTAACGTTTACTGGAACCGCTGCTACGAACCCTGGCGGGTAGTGCGTGACCAAAGGATCGAAGAGCGACTCGCCGACAGGGGCACCCGCATAGAAACACATAACGGATCGCTGCTTTGGGAGCCCTGGCAGGTGCTGAAATCAGACCAGACCCCCTACAAGGTGTTCACTCCCTTTTATCGAAAGGGCTGCCTGAGCGCAGAAGCTCCACGCACTCCACTGCCGGAACCGGAGAAACTACAACTGGCGCAGGGGAATTTCAGCGACATCCCGCTGCAGGAACTTGGATTGCTACCCACGACCGGCTGGGACAAATCGCTGCAACCCCACTGGCAGATTGGCGAGACTGCGGCCTATGATCGTCTGCTGACTTTTCTACAGACAGGACTGGAAGACTATAAAGAGGGACGTAATTTCCCGGCAAAAGCTAATGTATCGCGTATGTCACCGCACCTGCATTTTGGTGAACTATCACCAAACCAGGCATGGCATGCCATCAAACGCGCAGGCGATGACTCTAATATTGAGCATTTTTTAAGCGAACTGGGATGGCGGGAATTTTCCTATTCTTTGCTTTACCACAATCCGGAATTACCAAAAACCAACCTGCAAGCTAAGTTTGATCGTTTCCCCTGGCGTAGCGACCCTGACGCATTGGCCCGATGGCAGCAGGGGCAAACGGGTTGCCCCATTGTTGACGCAGGCATGCGTGAGCTTTGGCAAACCGGCTATATCCACAATCGCGTACGCATGATCGTGGGCTCATTTCTGGTCAAGAACCTATTGTTGGACTGGCGTGAAGGCTTGGCCTGGTTTTGGGATTGCCTGGTCGATGCAGACCTGGCCAATAATAGTGCCAGCTGGCAATGGATAGCCGGATGCGGGGCAGATGCAGCCCCTTTCTTTCGTATTTTTAATCCGGTCACTCAGGGGCAGAAATTTGATAGCCAGGGCGAATATACCCGCCAATATGTTCCTGAACTGACTAAACTGCCCGACAAGTACCTGTTCTGTCCCTGGACAGCTCCCAAGTCGGTTCTGCAGGAATCCGGAGTTATATTAGGGGAGAGTTATCCGGAACTTATGGTTGATCTCAAGCTCTCAAGAGAGCGCGCTTTGGAGGCATTTAAGGCTTTGAAGAAAGCCCCTGGCTAGAGCGATTGGCTAGACAGGCCTCAACGAATTATGGTTGTATAGCAAAAATATAAGGAGCAAGGAGACAGCATGCCCAGTACTGAGTTTATTATCACCTCTCTGATCGTAGTACTGATTCCCGGGACGGGGGTCATTTACACTATCTCTACCGGATTATTCTCTGGATGGCGCGCCAGCATTGCAGCTTCCATCGGCTGCACTCTGGGAATTATTCCGCACCTGTTGGCCAGCATTTTAGGGTTGGCGGCTATTCTGCATATGAGTGCGATTGCCTTTCAAGTCATGAAATTTATCGGCGTAGCCTATCTATTTTATCTGGCCTGGACCATGTGGCGGCAAACCGGGGCGCTAAATATTGACGGCAATGAGAGCAACCATCGCCTCAAGGATATTGCGCTTAAAGGTATTCTGATCAATATTCTGAATCCCAAATTGTCATTATTTTTCCTGGCTTTCCTGCCCCAGTTTATTCCCAGCCAAACCGTATCGCCAATGCCAGACATGCTGCTGCTGAGCGCTATTTTTATGCTCATGACGCTACTGGTTTTTATTGTTTACGGTTTGTTCGCCAATAGCGTCAGAGCTCATGTGGTCAACTCACCCAAAATCGTTGCCAGAACACAGCGTTCCTTTGCGGTGATTTTTGCTATGCTGGGCGCAAAACTGGCGATGGCCGAACGCTAATCATCTTTCCTGACCACTATTACCGAAGGGAGTAATCGCGCAAATGTCGAACCAGGAATTTAATTTGGGGAA
>CBDUGR010000066.1:0-9081 GCA_965366515.1 uncultured Gammaproteobacteria bacterium
CGTGATGTGCTAAAACAATTGGTATCCCTGACGGCCTTAGGTGCGTTGGGTGTGCTGCGCACCGGCCAACTATCTGCCGGTGATGCGAAGGAGACGTTATACAGCACGGTGATCCCGGGCGTGAAAGGGAAAATCATCAGCCGCAAGGACAGCAATTATGAAATGTGGCGTCAGGCAATGGTTTGGCATCACTCGAAACCCAAGCGCTATCCTGAACTGATTGTGCAGGCGCAGTCCGAAGAAGATGTCATAAACGCGGTAAAACATGCTGCAAAAAATAATCTGAAAGTGTCCGTGCGTGCAGGTGGCCATAACTCAACCGGTACCTCAGTGCGAGAGGGTGGTATGGTGATTGATGTTTCTGCGCTGGATGAGGTTGAAATAGACGAGGAGAAGCAAGTCGCTTCAATTCAGCCAGGTGTGAGAAGCCTGCATCTGGTGACCGCTGCTCGTGAAAAGGGGCTGAGTTTTCCGGTGCCACACTGTCCCTCGGTCGGACTCAGCGGTTTTACTATGGGTGGTGGCATTGGCTGGAATTATCCGCAGCGCGGAGGTATGGCTACCCATTCCATCGTGGGGGCGGATATTGTCACTGCTGATGGAAAACGAGTGACTGCTAATGCAGAGCAGAATCAGGATCTGTTCTGGGCGGTAAGAGGAGCAGGCCCAGGGTTCTTTGGTGTGGTGACCCGTTTGTATCTGCAGCTTTATCCGGTGCCCAAAAGTATTATGGCCAGCTCCTATATTTTCCCACTAAGTGAACTGGAAACGGTCACGCAGACCCTGGAGAAAATCCGAAAAGAGCATGATGTCTCCCGGGTGGAGTTGATTACCGTTCTGATGCATCACCCGGAGGTGCCAGCTGATGCGCCGCCGGAACAATCCAAAATCTGCTTCTTTACCGCCTTTGCTTTCGAGGAATCGGCAGAAATGGCAAAAGCAGCATTGTTACCCTTTGCGGAATCGGCACTGGCTAGCAAAAGTGTGGTTCAGGCGGAGTACCAGGAATATAGTTTCGAAGGGCTGTATGATCGCTATTTCAGCCTGAAAGATCCGGCCGGGCGTCAAGGACGCTATATAGTGGACAATGTGCTGACCAATGATGGCAGTGCGACTTTACAAGCGCTGGCCAAGCACATGCACAAAGCGCCGACCAAAGACTGTCATATTCTTGCCTCCTATAATTTACGATTGGAGGAGAAGCAGGACTCCTGTTTCTCCTGGGTGGCGGATTGTTTTGTCGGTTGTTATGCGATTTGGGATGAAGAGGCCGATGATGATAAAAATTATGGCTGGCTCAGTGAAACACTGCCTTTGATGGACCCTTTTGCCGTGGGGCATTATCCGAATGAGGTGGAGCCTCGCCATAAGGACCGCTACAAAAAATGCTATTATCCCGAAAACTGGCAGCGTTTGGCCCAATTAAGAGAAAAGTATGATCCCAAGGGCGTGTTTCACCAGTATTTAACCCAGACCGAAGCAACAGGTGGGCGGGGATAACAGGTTTGGATATCAGCCTCCAAGTTATCTCAATTTTTCCAGGTATTCCTGTTTGATTTTAAATCGCTGAAGTTTTCCTGTCCCTGTTCTGGGAAGATCAGAGTAGAACTCAAGGATGCGCGGGTATTTGTACGGCGCCACCCGCTCCTTAACAAAACTCTGTATAGATTTGGCCAGAGTTTCACTCGGCTCGCAGCCTTGCTGTAAGACCACGCAAGCCATTGCAACATTTCCGCGTTTCGTATCCGGCACGCCGACAACTGCGGCTTCCCTAACTTCGGGGTGCTCCATCACAGCAATCTCGACCTCTTGGGGGGAGATGTTATAGCCGGATGATACGATCAGATCATCCGCCCGATCAACAAACCAGAAATAGCCATCTTCATCGAGTTCGAATACGTCATTGGTTATATTCCAGCCATTCCGGACATAAATCCTTTGACGATCCGGGTCATTGAGGTATAGGCAGCCAGTCGGCCCCTTCACAGCGATCATGCCGCGATTACCGGGTGGCAGTTCGTTGCCAGCATCATCCAAGATGGCGACCTTATAACCTGGAATGGCTTTGCCGCAGGAGGTTGGCTTATCGACATCCAGGGAATCGCTAAGGAAATGACTCATAAACTCCGTCGCACCGATACCATTTACAATCTGGACGCCAGTCTTCTCCTGCCAGGCCTCCCAGAGTGTAAGCTTGATATTTTCGCCTGCGGAGGAGCATTTAGTAAGGCTGCTGACATCGTATTTATCCAGTTCATCTAGCATTGCGTTGTACAGCGTTGGAACCGCAAAAAGGCTGTTGGCACGATATTTTTCTACCGCGCTGAGGATTGCTTCGGATGTTGGCTTGGTCACTATTATAGCTGTTGCGCGATAGTAAAGCGGGTAGAGCAGCAATGAGGATAGGCCATAGGTAAAAGCCATGGAGGACGCGGCACACACAACGTCATCAGGTTCAACAGTGTAAACCAGCGGGACGCTATCGCAGGTGGCGATAATATTTCTGTGGAACTGCGCGACAGCTTTGGGGTTGCCTGTCGTGCCTGAGGTAAACGTAACCAGGGCAATGTCATCAGCTGCCGTTTTAACGGCTGGAAAAAACGGGCTTTTGCCCTTTAGCTCTGCATCAAGATTTGCTTGTGTATGACTGTGCTCCCCGAGGGCCGTGAAGTAACCGACCCGCCTGATGCTGGAAATCTGTGGAAGTGCCAGTTCCAGCTCTTCGGCGAGTTCTATATCGCACAGCGCAAAATCGATCTTGACATGGTTGCCTATGAAGGCGAGTTCCTTGGCTCTTAGCAGAGCCATGCTTGCAACACAGATCCCGCCTGCCTTAAGAACGCCCAGCCAACAAGCCGCTAGCATCGGGTTGTTGGGCGAACGCAGTAATACGCGATTTCCTGCTACCAGACCGTAATCGTCCACAAGCACATGAGCTATTTGCGAAGCTTTCTCCTGCAACTGGGCGTAAGTCCATTTGGAATCTTCAAAGATCAGGGCGACTTTCTCACCGTAACCCTCTTGAATAGCGTCATCGATGAGTGATTCTGCCGCGTTAATAAAGTCAGGGTATTCCCGCAGATGTTCTGCGGAGTAATCGAAATGGGGCCAGTCAGAAAGTTCGGGTAATAAATTTCTGGCTGTGTGATCAACGTGGGTTGATTGTTCGCTGCCGGGTAAGCGCATGAGATTTCCTCGGGTTCTGGATAAGCTATAAAGTTAGTTATTGTCACGAATTAACATTCGGGCGTTGTGCGAATTTTTTATCGTGAAACCACCTGAAGGCGGTTGATTATTTCCCTGGGACTTCTTTTGAGCAGGGTGTTTGTTTTCAATATTTTATTGCCGCTAGTATTGTTCCTTCACGTTGAGGGTTCTTATGGGATATTTGGCGGCTTTTGCTTATTCGTAGTAACTTGGTTTCGTAGTAACTATGCGAATAAATCTCTAAAGAAAGTGTCCGGTTTGGGTTGACCAGAACAAGCTACAGCTACTTTGGTGTCAATGCCCATAATATATTTCTCCTATGGAACGGCTTCAATGGCGGCCGGTATCAACTTATCCGATTAAAATTGGATGCTCAGGCAGACTGAATGATCAATCATTCATGCGTATTAGTCAAGAAAAAGCTAACTCCATTGTAGATGGTAGTCTTTGGGCTTCCGGACCCACAATATAGAGAGGTAGCTCGCTGCCGCTATTGTCGGCACACCGAATGAGGTCTCCTTGATGGAGGAGCTGATTAGCTATTACCGAAAATCGATCGGTGGCTAAAAAACACCAAAGTGGTGGATATTTGCTGATAAACTGCCAAAAAGCGCGGTAGGCAAAATACTCAAGACCGAATTGAGAGAGCAGTATAGCCGTGCAACGACATAAAAAGCGTGCCAGGGGAGAGTTTTTTTGGGTGCGCTATTCGGGGTAAACCATTCGGGTGTGAAGCACTTTGCCATCATAAAAACTGCTTGACTCTTTATGCCGAATGAATGATCATTCAATTTCTGAGTGGGAGCTAGCCTCCATTCTGTGCCTAAATAAACAGATAGAGGGTGAGGCGTTGGCATCAGATTCAAATCACCTTGCAATAGCGTAAATAAAGTGGGAGTTTTTATGACGGATGTAACTGGAAAAGTAGCAGTGGTGACCGGTGGCGGAAATGGTATTGGTTTGGCTACCAGCGAGGCATTGGCCGCCGCTGGCGCGACCGTCTACATCGGTGATATTAACGAAAAGGCCGGCCTTGCGGCGGCAGAAAGTATTCGTGCCAAGGGGCAGAAGGCGGAGTTTGTGCGTCTCGACGTGACCGACGATGAGTCTATCAGCAGTTTTGCCAGTACTGTGCTGGAGAAAGAGGGGAAAGTCTCTATTGTCGCCAACGTGGCTGGTTGGGGCAAGATTCAGCCTTTCATGGAAAATGACCCCGATTTCTGGGATCTGGTGGTTGATCTTAACCTGATGGGGCCGATGAAGGTGACTCGGGCTTTTCTGGACAGCATGATCGAGCAGAAAGAGGGTAAAATCGTGGTAGTTTCCAGCGATGCCGGGCGGGTCGGCAGTATGGGTGAGGCAGCCTATTCCGGGGCCAAAGGTGGTGCAATTGCTTTCTGTAAGGGGCTTGCACGTGAGATGGCGCGTTACAATATTCATGTCAATGCGGTCTGCCCGGGACCCACCGATACAGCCCTGTTGGCGGCGGTGCCGGAGAAGCATCGTGAGGCTTTTGTCCGTGCAACACCGATGCGTCGTCTGGCAAAGCCAAGCGAAATAGCCAACACCATACTCTTTTTCTCTAGTCCCTCATCAGACTTTATCACCGGACAGGTGATCAGTGTCAGCGGTGGAATATCCATGCACGGCTAACCTGGCCGAGCTTGAATTAACCTCAGATTTTACGGAGTGAGTACCATGAAGAGAGTAAAAGCAGCAGATTTCAGACCAGAACATTTTAAGTGGGAAGTTGAGGGCAAGGTGGCAACCCTGACCTTGAATCGGCCGGATCGTAAAAACCCCCTCACCTTTGAGAGCTACAGTGAGCTGCGCGATACCTTTCGTGAATTACAGTTTGCCGAAGACGTCAAGATGGTGGTTTTTAGCGGTGCCGGCGGCAATTTCTGTTCCGGTGGTGATGTCCATGAAATAATCGGGCCGTTGACCAAAATGGATATGCCCGGTTTGCTCGAGTTTTGTCGTATGACCGGCGATCTGGTCAAGGCGATGCGTGCTTGCCCGCAGCCGATCATCTCGGCGGTTGAAGGAGTCTGTGCCGGTGCCGGTGCGATTATCTCTATGGCCAGTGATATGCGAGTAGGTTCAGTGGAGAGTAAGACCGCATTTCTGTTCACCCGAGTCGGGCTGGCAGGTTGTGATATGGGTGCCTGTGCAATCCTGCCGCGTATCATCGGCCATGGCCGTGCTGCGGAACTGTTGTACACCGGCCGTGCGATGAGCGGTGAGGAAGGGGAGCGCTGGGGCTATTTCAACAAGCTGGTAGCGGCGGGAGAGACCCTGGCGACGGCCCAGAAAATGGCGCAGCGACTGGCCGATGGCCCGACCTTTGCGCATGCCATGACCAAAAATCAGCTCGACTATGAGTGGAGCATGAGCATTGATCAGGCCATTGAAGCGGAAGCCCAGGCGCAGGCGATCTGTATGGCGACGAACGACTTTACCCGTGCATTTGAGGCATTTGCAGCCAAGCAGTCACCGGTATTTGAAGGCGATTGATTCAATATTTAGGGCACCTCCCCTGGTTGGGGAGGTGGGCTTTCAGGTGCCTTGCATTGAATTGATTTAACAATTAGTTACTTTTCCGCCGGCGTTGGCTCTAGCAGTGTGCCGGCAAATATTGAGGAGGACGCCGGCGTGGCTGACAAGAGTTTCCTATCATGGCCTTTTCTCGGGCCGCAATATGCCAATCTTCTCGAAGAGCTGGAATCCTTCGCTGCGACTCACATCGAACCCTTCCCACTGGAAATTCACGATGGCGAGGCGCTGGATAGAGAAGCGACGCGATTGGTCACTGCACTGGGCGAAGCTGGATTATTACGCTATACCGTCCCGGGCGCGTACTCACAGGGTGAGGGCGCGGTAAAGTTGCAGGATGGGCGGCTGGATGTTCGGGCACTCTGTTTGTGTAGAGAGACGCTTGGCCGTTATTCTGGGCTGGCTGATTTTGCTTTTGCGATGCAGGGGCTTGGCAGTGCACCGATTTCGCTTTTCGGCTCAGATGCGCAGAAGCAGAGATACCTCCCGGATGTGGCTGCTGGCAAACGGCTGGCGGCCTTTGCAATATCGGAACCCAATTCGGGCTCTGACGTAGCGGCCATGACCACTCGTGCGGTAAGGGATGGTGCTGACTATCTGATTAGTGGCACGAAAACCTGGATCAGCAATGCTGGCCTTGCCAACCAGTATGTAATTTTTGCACGCACTGGCAGCGAAAGGGGTTCGAGTGATATCTGCGCCTTTATAGTGGAAGCCGATACACCCGGGCTTAAGGTGTCTGAGCGTATTCCAGTAATTGCACCGCATCCGCTGGGTACTCTTGAGTTATCAGAGTGCCGTGTACCGGCGTCCGCCATGATTGGCAGTCCCGGGGATGGATTTAAAATTGCTATGGCGACGCTGGATGTGTTTCGTTCCACGGTAGGGGCTGCTGCACTGGGGTTTGCGCGGAGGGCGATGGATGAGGCGTTGGCTCGGGTGCAGGAAAGGGAGGTATTCAAAAAACCTCTTGCGGCATTTCAATTAACCCAGGCAAAAATTGCCGAGATGGCGGTCGATATCGACGCGTCGGCCCTGTTGATCTATCGTGCCGCCTGGACTCGGGATGTGCTGGATCAGCCGGTTGCCCGAGAAGCGTCCATGGCCAAGCTTTACGCCACCGAAGCGGCGCAGCGTGTTATTGATCAGGCGGTACAATTATTTGGTGGTCGTGGCGTTGTCGTTGGTGAGCCGGTAGAGGAGCTTTACCGGGAAATCAGGGCGTTGCGAATATATGAAGGCACCAGTGAAATCCAGAAACTGGTGATTGCCGGACAGTTGCTAAATGCCGATAGATGATTCTAGTAAGCGTGCCGGGCAAACTGGTCATGTAGTGAATGGCTAGCCCGGAAGTGGCGGCGCGGCGCCAACACCTTCTGTCATCAGGCTTGTCTGAAACACGCTTCTGTCGATGTCCTGCTTTATTCATCACGTAAATCTGGTATCGTTCATTCTTGGTTAGCTGTTTGCAGTTCATTGTGGATTTTCCCTTGGAGAGAAAAATGGCGAGCTATATCAGCTAGTCTTCTTCTCTGGGAAATTGCACTTATTATTCGAATCTGCCTTGGTAACAAATGATACTAACCCTGAATTTTCATCAATTAATCGGGCTATCCCTAGAATATAGGCTTAATAATGACATCAAATAACCTGCAAAACATCGAGTCACGGCATGTCGTGGTAACAGGAGGAGGCCGAGGTATCGGCGCTGCTGTTGCAAAGGCATTCAGTGAAGCTGGCGCCAGGGTAACGGTGATGGGGAGAAACCTTGCCATACTGGAGGAACAGGTGGCCGTTCTGCGTCAATGCCAGGCGGTACAGGTTGATGTTGCCGACGAACTATCTGTTAGCAGCGCATTCAGCGACGCTGTCTCCACTTTTGGAAGCGTGGAGATTTTGATCAACAATGCAGGGGTCTCTGAGTCGGCACCTTTTCTAAAAACAGATTCAGCGTTGCTAGACAGAATGCTATCGGTAAACCTCAAAGGGGTCTTCCATTGTGCACGTGCGGTACTGCCGGGTATGCTTGAAAATAAGTGGGGGCGAATCGTCAATGTGGCCAGCAGCGCTGGTTTGGTTGGCTATCAGTATGTGTCGGCCTATTGTGCTGCTAAACACGGTGTCGTTGGCATGACCAAGGCTTTGGCGCTTGAAACCGCTCGCAAAGGAATCACCGTCAATGCAATCTGTCCTGGATACGTTGAGACCGATATGTTGCTAAAAACGCTCGATAATATCGTATCAAAAACAGGATGTAGTAAAGATGAGGCAGCGGCTGAACTGGTTAAATTCAATCCTCAAAAACGATTTATTCAGCCACTTGAAATTGCAGAAATGGCGCTCTGGCTTTGCCAGCCCGGCAGTGCTTCGATCACAGGGCAATCGTTAGCACTCACTGGCGGCGAGATCATGTGAAACCAGGTATCTGTATCTGCTGGGCATCGGCGTGATGGAGAGAATGTAGCCTCTCATGAGCTATACAGAAGCTTGTTTAGGCGGTTTTTAGACGGTCGTAGTGCTCGCGGCCTGCAGCGGAGAGTAACGCATTGAGTAGCGAGGGTAACCCCTGCTGTAGATACTGATCCAGATTACAGTAAGCTTTGAGCCGCCAATATTTAAGCGCCCAGGTATGGCAGAACATCACGCACTGGTAAGTGGCAATTTCAATATTAAGTTCCGGGCTAAAATAGCCCGCTTCGATACCCTGCGAGATGCATTCGCTCAGCAGTTGGTTGGATTTTAGTTCCATGGCCTTGACTGCTTCGCGACGTTGCTGGGGCAGCAATGCCGAAGTACGATAGGCCAGTACTGTTGCGGTTTTGCGCTGGTCGACCACCTTGCAGTAAGCGCGAACTGAAGCCTCTAGTCGAGCGACCGGATCCTCTATGCCCGCTTGGGCAAGTGGAATTTCATGGCAGTAGGAGTCCATGATGTCCTTGAGCGAGAGGTAGAGCACATCGTCCTTGTCCTTGACATATTGATAGATAAGGCCCGGGCTGACACCCGCTTCACGGGCTATTTTTTGTATGGTGGTGCGATAGTAGCCCTCTTCGGAAAAGAGCTTGACCGCAGCTGCGACAATCTGACTGCGGCGCTCTCTTACCAGTTTGGGATCGGTAACCTGGCTGTACACTTCGTCAATCATTGTGGATTCTTCAACGGCCATTGATCTGCTCTTCTCGTATTTGTATATATGATGAATGGTTGTTCATTTAACCACAATTGTCAAACGCCTGTCTTGTAGCAGATGATTTGTCCGATTTTCATTGGGTATCGAAGGAGATACCGAATGAGACGGACAGAGTAGCTTCAAGAGAC
>CBDUGR010000067.1:0-9036 GCA_965366515.1 uncultured Gammaproteobacteria bacterium
GGTTAAGGTGAAAGAACTACTACACCAGGTTATTCCGATATTATAGGCAGCTCTTTCTTTGGCGGCAGTTGTTCAATATCAAACTCTTCCATTTCCATCGCAGGGTCGGGAAGCTGGTATTCCGTGAGTTGAACCAAAATACCAAACAGCGGATGATCCAGGTAATGTAACTCTTCAGATTTAACACGACGCGACTGTTTTAGTTCCGCGGTCAGCTGGCGAATATAGTCATTCGCCGGTTGCTTGAACAGATCAGTGGTATTGATTAAAAGACCATTCCGGTTAGTTTCATTGGCGGAGTAACCAGATTGTTTTGAGGAGTTCTTATGAAAAGTTGGCCAGTTTTCCTGTTCACTGAGGATAGGCTTTTTAAATTCAGAAAAAAACATATCTGTTGCTACGTGTAAATAGCGTTTTTCCCTAACCACCATTGTGCCTTCCAGCTCGAAATTTAGACCATATTGCTCTCCAGCCTGAATCAGAACCGCTGGGCTGTCGATATCTGATGCAACGGGTTGTCGCCATGCGGTGTGTGCAAGCAAACGCAAATCGAGTGCACGGTCGATACGTGACTTCAATCGATTCAGTATCAACTCCCGTTCGGGTAGCGCGATAAACGGCTCTTTACGAATATCCATCGGTGCGTCTATTCTTGTCGGTAGAGCACTGACGTCAAACATCTCCAGCTCAACGGATTGGGTCAATGGGCCCTGCAAGGCCAAATGGGCGTCAACTTTTTCCGACAGGCCGTTTTCAGGCGAAGCGGATTGATCAGAAGTGTTTAACAGATCCTGCGTTCCATCCCTGTGTGGATTTTTAGATTCAACATCCTTTATGTCGTCGAATAGCTCGATAAGGGATTCGAGAGAATCTTCCGATAAATCGTCAGAGAACTCTTCTGTTGAGTGCGCTCTGATAACAGAAGGTGCTCTATACTGACGCAGTACTGTAAGATTGGGCGGATAATCCGCAATGACTTGATCATGCCATGCTTCAGTGCTTTCGTTGGCACCTTGATGGAAGGCAAAAACAATCAGTTCAACCTGATACCATTTCTGCTTGTTCTCCTCATCGGCTGCAGCAGGAGCAGTAATTAGCGCCATCGCTCCAAGTAGCACAAATACCCATCCTTTCATGGTCTTTCGCAAGCTTCGCTCCTCGTGCCCGATCAAGAATTTGTAGTGACCTCGGGTAGTCTTTACCTATTATGCGAGTCTCAGGCCAACTGATCCAGAAGCAGATGTGTCTTTTTTATCCTGCTTTGCATATCAGGCATAGCCAGATTGAATTTTAATTGGCTCGCTCCTTCCAGTTTAAACAGTCCGGGCTGCTCCTGTATCAGAGAAACCAAGCGCTGGGGTTGGACTTGAGTGTCCGAGCTAAATTCAATTTTCCCCCCCTGGTTGTGAACCTGAATTTTATTAATTCCCAATGGCTGTGCTTTAATTTTCAGAGTGGTTATCTCAAACAGGTTTTTTGTCGCGTCAGGCAACAAACCGAAGCGATCGATCATTTCGACTTGAAGTTCTTTAAGATCATTGTCGTTCGAGGCATTGGCAATACGCTTGTAGATCACCAGTCGCGCATGCACGTCTGGTAAATAACTATCGGGTATCAGTGCCGGACAGTGCAGATTAATTTCCGTACCATGCTGCATTGGTTGATCCAGATTAAACGCTTTACCCTGTTTTAATGTGTTGACCGCCTGCTCCAAAAGTTCCGAGTAAAGCGTAAACCCGATGGTTTGTATATGGCCGCTTTGATTATCGCCCAAAAACTCTCCGGCACCCCGGATTTCAAGGTCGTGGCTGGCCAGCATAAAACCGGCACCTAGTTCCTGAGCCTCTGCAATGGCCTCCAGCCTTTTTTTAGCATTTGCAGTCATGGTTTTCGTGTGGGGAGTGAGTAAATAGGCATAGGCCTGGTGGTGAGAGCGTCCCACACGCCCCCTGAGTTGGTGTAATTGCGCCAATCCAAATTTGTCCGCTCGTTCGATAATAATGGTATTCGCGGTCGGGATATCAATGCCTGTTTCGATTATGGTGGTACAAATCAGAAGATTGAATCGCTTATGGTAAAAGTCTGACATAACCTTCTCCAGATCTCTTTCCCGCATTTGTCCGTGGGCAATACCGATACGTGCTTCCGGTATCAATTCGGCAATTTTCCTGGCTTTTCTTTCGATACTGCTGACTTCGTTGTATAGCAGATAGACCTGTCCTCCTCTTAAAAGCTCCCGGCTTATCGCTTCTCTGCGGACTGCATCATCATCTCGATGAATGAAGGTGTTAATGGAGAGTCTTTTTTCTGGTGGAGAGGCGATAATAGAGATATCCCGAATTCCGGTCATCGCCATGTTTAAGGTACGAGGAATGGGTGTGGCAGTGAGAGTAAGAATATCAACTTCTGCGCGCAGTGCCTTTAGTTTTTCCTTCTGGCGTACGCCAAAGCGGTGTTCTTCGTCAATAATAACCAGACCGAGATCTTTAAAGTGAAAATCGCCCATTATCAATTTGTGGGTAGCGATTAAGATATCAATCTGACCATTCTCAATTTTTTCCAGCGTACGGTTTTGTTCTTCACGACTCTGGAAGCGAGATATAACGGCCACATTCACAGGCCAGTCGGCGAATCGATCACTAAAGGACTCGTAGTGTTGCTGGGCGAGCAGTGTTGTTGGCACCAGTATCGCGACCTGTCGGCTATTGAGTGAAGCAACAAAAGCAGCTCTCATTGCCACTTCGGTTTTACCAAATCCAACATCACCACAAATTAGTCGGTCCATGGGTGTCGCAGCACACATATCTTTAATGGTTGAAACGATAGCGGTTACTTGATCCGGGGTCTCTTCAAAGGGGAAATCGGAACAAAAACGCTGATACTCCAGTTCCGGCAGGTGAAAGGCAAAACCTTTGCGTTGAGCGCGTCTGGCATGAATGTCTAAAAGCTCCGCAGCTGTGTCGCGTACCTGCTCGGCGGCCTTGCGCTTAGCCTTTTGCCATTTATCGCTACCCAGGCTGTGAAGTGGCGCTGTTTCATCATTACTCCCGGCAAAGCGAGCGATTAAATGTAACGATGAAATAGGGACATAAAGCCTCGCTTCTGCAGCGTATTCCAGGGTCAGAAATTCCTCAGCCTGTCCGCTTATGGTCAGTGTTTCCAGTCCTCGATAGCGCCCAACGCCGTGATCAATATGTACCACCGGAGCATCGAGCTGATGTTCGGCAAGATTTTTGATGATCAGGTCGTTTTGATCGCTTGTTTTGCTGCGTCTTCTTCGTTGTAATACTTTTTCGCCAAAAAGCTGTGACTCAGTAATAATTGCGATATTTGAATCGGGTAGCTGGAGGCCTCTGTCAAGCGCTGCGGTGGTGATAGCGATAGCGTTGCTGCTATTTAAAAAAGACTGCCAGCCCTGGTGCTCTGTCGGCTGGACGTTGATTTGCCGGAGCATGCCCTGCAGTATTTCTTTTCTTCCTGCGGTTTCCGCGCAAAATAACAGGCGCGATTTTGAAGATCGAATGTAGGCTTCAACGTCTTCCAGTGGATTATCAGAGTGATGATCCAGATTGAAAATGGGTGCAGGGCGACAATTGAATACAAAAACACCTTTGTCGTCGCTACTCTTACCATCGTGACTATCCCGTTCCTCTAGCCTGATGCGCCGAAATGGTTTCAGTTTGCCAAAAACGTGATCGACTGGTAAAAAAAGTGATTCGGGTGGAAGTATGGGTTGTTCGGGGTTTAATCGGCGTTGTTGATATCGCGCGTTAATTTCCATCCAATAACTTTCAGCGGCATCTTCGATCTTCTCCAGGGTAAAAATCTGTGTGGTTGCAGGCAGATAGTCCAGTAGATTGGAGCACTGCTCAAAAAAGAGCGGTAGATAGTATTCAATACCGGGCGGTGTCAGTTCCGATGAAACATCTTGGTAGACGGGGCAGCCATTCGGGTCTGATTCAAATGTTGCTCGCCAATTTTGTCGGAACAATGATATGGACTGCTTATCAAAAGGAAATTCGTGGGCTGGTAAAATTTCGATAGAATCAATTTTTTCAAGCGATCGTTGACTGTCTGGATCAAAAGTACGCAACTGATCAATTTCATCATCTAACAGGTCGATGCGAAACGGGAATTGCGTACCCATCGGGAAAATGTCAATGATCGACCCTCTGACCGCAAACTCACCATGCTCATAGACAGTATCTACCTGGCGATAACCATTCTCGACCAATTCGAGCCGCATTCTCTGCCGGTCTAACGATTCACCGGATTTAATCACCAGGCTGGTGGTTAGGATGAACTCCTTGGGGGCGATGCGTTGCATCAGCGTAGTCATTGGTACGATTAACAAACCCTTGCTTAGAGAAGGTAATCGGTAGAGGGTTTTCAAACGCTCTGAAACGATGTCCCGGTGAGGCGAAAAATTATCGTAAGGCAGTGTCTCCCAGTGAGGAAAAGAAAGTAGTGGGATCTGGTCTGTGTTAAAAAAAGCCATTTCTTCGCTCAATTGCTCCGCTGAGCGAGTGTCTGGAGTAATGACCAGGCAGACTCCCTGACATGATTGTGCAGCTTCAGCAATAGCTAGCGCAGTTGCAGAACCGGAAAGTCCCGTCCAGGATCGATGTGGACTTGATAGATCAGGAGGAGAGATAGCTGTTAAGTGTGACACTGATGATAACTCGATATCGGGAAGAAAAAGCAGGCTAGTGTACTAAAGCGTGCGGCAAAATCCTATCAGTTACTGGGACCTTGAACAGGTTGGTGATGCCGGCGACTAATTTCTTTCTCTGCTTAAGCCTTCTGAAAAGGCGTTGTATTGTGCAACTGCGGTCATCTTGTTGAGCTTTACTCCTCTTTGCTCAATTTTCTGAACCTTGGCTGGATGGCAGCGCAGTGGAGACTGTCGCAGATTTATCTGTGGCCACAGATGATGGAGGGGAAGTTAGTATAAGTTAGTATTAACGGTTAAAGTAAACATTAAATTAAATTTTAAAAAATGACCTATGTCATGGAATCTAAATCCTTGTATTTAAAAAGTTAATTCACCTAAAAAAACTTCTTTGCAAAGCAAAAAAATAATAGAGAAAGGCGCTATTCTGTGAGAGAATACGCGCGCCAAAATTGGGGCATTTCGAGTGGCTCGTTGGGTCGCTAATTTGAGGCAAATTTGGAGATTCGCCTTGTAAATGCAATGGATTTCGATTCGTTGGTAACGACAATCAATTTAGGGTACTGCTTGTGACACCAGATATTTTCGACTCATGCTCAAAGAATTGGGAAGAACGTGAACGTGCTGCAGAGGCGATGGTTCCTCTGGTAGGCACGCTTTATCGTGATTACTCCGTAGAAACTTCGATTTTCGGCCGTTTGGTTGTCAAACGCACGGTCAATGACATCATGATGGCGCATGAATTCGTTCAGCAAGTAGAAAATGTCACGCTGTCTCCCTTTGATAGCCTCGAGGTATTGCAGGCACTTTCAGGGCTTTCACTCGCGCCTTCTCATATCGATATCGGAAAGTTATTTGTTAAGTACCAGTCACATGATGGCGACCAGTCATTGACAGATTTTCTGAAGCTGGAATTGGCGGATGCCTGTCTCTCTGAACATCAGGAAGCTGCTGAGATCAAGGATGTGGTGTTGTACGGGTTTGGCCGTATAGGGCGATTACTGGCACGCTTGCTTTGTGATCGTACCGGAGGTGGGAAAGGTATTCGGTTACGAGCTATTGTTGTCCGTAAAGGGAAAGGCAACGATTTGGCAAAAAGAGCCAGCCTGTTGATGAAAGACTCGGTGCACGGTGCTTTTAAAGGCGTAGTGAATATCGATGAAGAAAATACTTCAATTATAGTGAATGGCCAACAAATTCAGGTCATATATTCAGAATCTCCAGAGACTATCGATTACACGGCATATGGCATCGATAATGCTGTAGTCGTTGATAATACCGGTAAATGGCGTGATGAAGAGGGCCTTTCTTTGCACCTACAAGCCAAAGGTATTGCCCAGGTTTTGTTGACAGCGCCAGCGAAGGGCAGCATCAAGAATGTTGTACATGGCATCAATAATCAGATCATCGAAGATAGTGACAAAATCTTATCCGCGGCATCCTGTACAACAAATGCCATTACGCCAGTTTTGAAAGCCATGAATGATAAGTTTGGTGTAACAAACGGTCACGTCGAAACAGTTCACGCCTATACCAATGACCAGAATCTGATCGACAACTACCATAAGGGTGATCGACGTGGTCGCAGTGCGGCACTGAATATGGTGCTGACGGAAACAGGCGCAGCTAAGGCAGTAGCCAAGGCTTTGCCTGAAATGGAAGGGAAGTTAACCGGTAGTTCGGTACGCGTACCTACGCCGAACGTATCGCTGGCGATCTTGAATCTGACCTTGGAGCAGCAGGCGGACAGGGATCAAATTAACGATTACATGCGTTACATTGCATTACATTCAGATTTGCAGAAGCAGGTTGATTACTCGAATTCACCCGAAGCAGTATCTTCCGATTTTGTGGGTACCAGAGCGGCCGGAATTTTTGATGCGTTAGCTACGATCGCCAACGGAAATCATTGTGTGTTGTACGTATGGTATGACAATGAATTCGGCTATGCCTGCCAGGTGGTTCGTATTTTGAGGCAAATTACCCATGCAACCCTGCCAGTTTATCCGGTGCAGGAGTAACACTTAAGCCGAGATAATTGTTATCGGGTTCCGCTGGGAGCTCGAGTAGTAAAGGGTTTCTATCGCTTCGATATCAGCCCGTTGAAACTGACCTGCACAGCAACTCAGGCCAGTAAGTAATTTTGGTGCCGTATCTGCAAAGTCGGTAGGGCACAAGGTGGTTTATTAATTTTAATTTTAATTGGCGAAGCTTATGATCAAGATCAAAAAAGGTTTGGATCTGCCTATCGCTGGCGAGCCGGAACAGAAGATTCATGACGGCGCGACAGCGAGAACCGTCGCTATAGTAGGTAGCGACTATGTGGGCATGAAGCCCACGATGGAGGTCAGGGAGGGCGACCGGGTTCGGAAGGGGCAGCTGTTATTTACAGACAAAAAAACGGAAGGTGTCAGATATACGGCGCCAGCGGCAGGCACAATATCCGCGATTAATCGTGGTGATAAACGTGTACTTCAGTCGGTGGTAATCGATGTTGAAGGTGATGATGCGGAGAGTTTTGATCGCTACGAAGCCTCTCAAATCTCCGGGTTAACCGCTGCACAGGTTGAGCAAAATCTGGTTAATTCTGGTCTCTGGACTGCGTTGCGCACGCGACCTTTTAGCAAGGTTCCGCAGCCGGGCACTCAACCTGTTGCAATCTTTGTTGCAGCGATGGACAGCAACGCATTGGCTGCCAATCCGCAAGTGATTATTGCCGAACACTCGAATGATTTTGCAACTGGCCTGGATGTGCTGAGTAAATTAACGCCTGGACGCGTCTATCTCTGTAAGGAGCCTGGCGCAGATATACCCAGCGGCAGCGCATCTTCAATGCAGGTTGAAGAGTTCGCGGGCCCGCATCCAGCAGGATTGGTCGGTACGCACATACATTATTTAGATCCGGCTTCGGATAAAAGGACAGTGTGGCACATAGGCTATCAGGACGTGATTGCGGTAGGTAAGCTATTTACTACCGGACAGCTTTATATGGATCGTGTGGTTGCACTGGCAGGTCCGCGTGTGACTCAACCGCGTCTGATTCGTACCCGTGTCGGTGCCAGCCTTGAGGAATTGACTGCAGGTCAATGTGATGAGTCAGGTCAGGAAAATCGTATCATTTCCGGTTCGGTTCATTCTGGCCGCACGGCCCGAGGGCCTCTGGCTTATCTGGGGAGATATCATAATCAGGTGTCAGTGGTTCAGGAAAACATAACCCGCGATCTGCTGGGCTATATGAGTCCCGGCGCTAATAAGCACTCCGTGATGAATATTTACCTGTCCAAGTTGTTTCGCAATAAGAAATTTGCCATGACAACCACGACCAACGGTAGCCCTAGGGCGATCGTTCCTATCGGCGCATACGAGCAAGTAGTGCCGCTGGATATTTTGCCTACGCACCTACTAAGGTCTCTGGTTGTCGGCGATGTTGAAACGGCACAATCCTTAGGCTGCCTAGAGCTGGATGAAGAAGATTTGGCGCTCTGCACCTATGTGTGTCCGGGTAAATATGAATTCGGACCGATCTTGCGCAGCAATCTTGATCGTATTGAGAAAGAGGGTTAAGACATGGGCTTAAGAGAGATACTCGACAAAATAGAGCCGCATGTAACCAAAGGCGGCAAACATGAAAAATGGTTCGCGCTTTACGAAGCAACCGATACCTTTTTATATACACCGCCTTCGGTCACTAAAAATGCCTCGCATGTTAGAGATGGCATAGACCTTAAGCGTATCATGATCACCGTTTGGCTCTGCGCATTCCCTGCCATGTTTTTTGGCATGTGGAATCTGGGACATCTGGCTAACGAAGCGATGGCCAGCATGGGGATTGCCGCCGTTGAAGGATGGCGCGGTGGCTTGATTGAGTTGTTCGCAGGCTATGACGCTAACAGCGTTTGGGATAATACTATCCATGGTGCTGCGTATTTAGTGCCGATCTACCTGGTGGTGTTCCTCGTCGGTGGTTTCTGGGAAGTGCTATTTGCCATGATTCGTGGCCATGAAGTGAACGAAGGCTTTTTCGTTACTTCGATATTGTTCGCACTGATCGTTCCTCCCGATATTCCACTGTGGCAGGCGGCGCTGGGTATTTCCTTCGGTGTTGTGATCGCAAAAGAAGTCTTCGGCGGTACTGGTAAAAACTTCCTTAACCCAGCCTTGGCGGGTCGTGCCTTTCTGTTCTTTGCTTATCCGGCAGAGATGTCGGGTGATGCGGTGTGGGTCGCGGTCGATGGATTCAGCGGCGCAACACCTTTAGGTCTGGCTGCGCTGGGCGGTGTCGAAGCGATCAATTACAGCTGGATGGATGCCTTTATCGGAATGATTCCTGGCTCGATCGGCGAAACTTCAACCTTGGCAATCTT
>CBDUGR010000068.1:0-8994 GCA_965366515.1 uncultured Gammaproteobacteria bacterium
TTCTTTGTTGATCTTGAACAGTGGCCCAATAGTGCCAGCCAGGTGCGCGTAGTTTATCGCCTGGATATCAATGAGTACCGGGGTGAAAAATCTCTGCAGTTAATCATCGAGTATTTAGAGCCCTGTTAATGCTCGGTTACGACCTTCCCGTTTCGCCTGATACAGGCATTCATCGGCACGTGTGACGGTTTCCTGCCAGGTTTTGTAGGTGGTGTTGTTATGCGTTACGCAGGCAGCCCCGCCGCTGATTGTGAGTATTTTGGAGGGGCAGGCAGCGTGTGGGATAGCCTCTTTTTCCAGCGTTTTTACCAGCTTGCTTGCCAGCAAACCCGCTTGTTGTAATCCTGTAGCTGGCAGCAACAGCAGTAATTCTTCGCCACCGTAGCGATAAAGACGATCCGATTGACGAATGCTTTGTTTAATACACTGGGCTACGGCTTTGAGTGCTTCATCACCCGCAGTATGGCCATAATGATCATTGAAATTCTTGAAATAGTCGAGATCCAGAATGATCACTGAATAAATTTGATTGTATCGAATGGCGGCGGCATGGGTATGCTGTAGGTCAACCTCCATTGCTCTGCGGTTACCGATCTGCAGCAAATGGTCTTCCAGTGATAATGCCAATAAATCATTGTTGGCTTGCAACAGCGCCTTTGTTTTGGATTGTACGGTCGCTTCAATAATTTCGCTCTGCATCTCTACAACCTTGAAGTGAGCGTTGGCCAGATCAGAATAAGTGATGAGACCTACCAGCTTCTCGCTCGCGTTGACCACAGGGAAATGCCTAATGTGATGTGCCCGGCTGATGACCATCGCGTCAAACAAGGTTTGCCCCTGATTGAGGCTGATAATGGGGGAAGACATGACCTGTAATGCGTTTTTTGCAATAAAATCAGATTTTTCATTGGAGTGCTGCAGGAGTCGCACGATATCGCGTTCGGTGATTATACCGATTGGTTTTTCCTGGTCAGCAATGATAATGCACGACTGATTATTTTGTGTCATCAGTTCAAGGATGTCACAAACTAGACTTTCTTTGCCCAAATGACATACATCGGGAGTCATGAGAGCCTCGACCAGTATTTCTTGCATAACTAGCGCCTTTAATAATTCTAACAAGCCTGTGCGCATGAATGATCGTTCTGTAATACTTTGCGTCAAATTCGGAGAACGACCTTCGATAGCAATTATAGATGCTTGTTGGGTTTTTTGAATTATTTTATTAGGCCAGTTTTAGTGCGGGTTCTGGCGTGGGCGAATCAAAGGTAGATGTTTTCGTGTACGAAAGGAAAAGATCAGGCTATTTCACCTGGCAGTCATTCAAACTACAGAGCCAATCGGTTAGAATGCCAGCTTTTGTTCAGACCGAGACAGCTGACTTTATGATCGAAGTAAACCCACTAAATCAATTGCTTAAAGATTTGCGTGAAAGAACTGACATACTCAGGGGGTATCTTTGACTATTCGGAGAAGCGCGACCGGCTGGTCGAAGTAGAGCGGGAGCTGGAAGACCCGGACGTCTGGAGCGTGCCAGAGCGTGCTCAGGCCTTAGGTAAAGAACGTGCTCAATTGGAGGGTGTGGTCAAAACCATCGAGACTCTTGATAGTGGCTTGGATGAAGCTAAAGAGCTTTTGGATATGGCTGTTGAGGAACAGGACCAGGAAACCATCACAGATCTGTCCGAAGAAGCAAAACGGCTGGAATTGGAGCTGGATAAGCTTGAGTTCAAGCGGATGTTTTCCGGGGAAATGGACATCAATGCTGCATTTCTGGATATACAGGCAGGTTCCGGGGGTACAGAGGCACAGGATTGGGCCGAGATGCTGCTGCGAATGTATCTGCGCTGGGGGGAGCAAAAGGGTTTTAAAACCGATTTGATGGAAGTATCGGCCGGTGACGTAGCAGGCATCAAGGGTGCGACTATAAAATTTGAAGGTGAATATGCCTTTGGCTGGTTGCGCACGGAAACCGGTGTGCATCGGTTAGTGCGTAAATCTCCGTTCGATTCCGGTAATCGCAGGCATACATCCTTTGCCTCGGTGTTTGTGTCCCCAGAAATAGATGATAATGTCGATATTGATATCAACCCCGCCGACTTGAGAGTTGATACTTATCGATCCAGTGGTGCTGGCGGACAGCACGTTAATACCACCGATTCGGCGGTTCGTATCACACACGAACCTTCAGGAATTGTGGTGCAATGTCAGAACCAGCGTTCGCAGCATCAAAATCGAGATTCTGCGATGAAGCAGCTGCGAGCTAAATTATATGAAATGGAAATTCAAAAGCGAACTGTGGAGGCTCAAGCCATGGAAGACAGTAAAGCGGATATCGGATGGGGCAGCCAGATTCGTTCTTACGTGCTGGATGCTTCACGTATCAAGGATTTACGAACCAATATAGAGACCTCTAATACCCAGGCGGTATTGGACGGTAATCTGGATTTATTTATTGAAGCGTCACTTAAAGCGGGTCTTTAATGCGCTATTTCACGCAATTAAATGCGAAACCACCATACAAGCAACTATGTGAACAGTACTCATGAGTAATGATCAGGAACTACCGCAGGACGAACATAAAATTATAGCAGAGCGTCGCTCTAAGCTTACAGAATTAAGAGAGCAGGGTAATGCTTTCCCAAACGACTACCGGCGGGATCATTATGCCGAGGACCTATACCAGGCACATGGACACAAGGAAAAGGAGGTCCTGGAATCTGAGGGTGTTAAAGTTGCTGTGGCAGGACGCGTAATGCTACGGCGAATTATGGGTAAAGCCAGTTTCTTTACATTGCAGGATATGACAGGCCGTATTCAATGTTATGCACGCAAGAATGATTTGCCAGAGGGTGTCTACAATGCCTTTAAAAAATGGGATTTGGGTGATCTGGTCGGGGCCAGTGGTACGCTATTCAAAACCAATACCGGGGAGCTGTCAATCCACCTGGATGAGCTGCATTTACTGACTAAGTCGCTAAGGCCGTTGCCGGACAAACATAAAGGGCTTGCTGATCAGGAAATGCGCTATCGTCAGCGCTATGTGGATCTTATGGTCAATGAAGATTCACGGAAAACCTTCATTATGCGCTCAAAAATTATTGAAGCCATACGCCAATATCTTTGTGCGCGACGCTTTCTGGAAGTGGAAACCCCGATGATGCAGGTGATACCTGGAGGAGCCGCTGCCCGCCCTTTTGTGACGCATCACAATGCCTTGGATATGCAGCTTTACTTGCGTATTGCGCCTGAGCTTTATTTGAAGCGTTTGGTGGTCGGTGGGTTTGAGCGGGTATTTGAGATCAATCGCAATTTCCGTAATGAAGGGTTATCCACGCGCCATAATCCGGAATTTACAATGCTGGAATTCTATCAGGCCTATGCGGATTACCGTGATCTGATGGATTTAACGGAGAGCATGCTGCGCCATATCACCGAGAATGTACTGGGCGATACCCAAGTACATTATCAGGGAAAGGAGTATGATTTTGCCCAACCGTTTCAGCGTATGACAGTAGTCGAATCAATCCTGCATTTTAATGAGGACATTGATGTAGATACGGTTAACAGTCTAGAGGGCGCAAAAGCGATTGCTAGAGGTTTGGGGATACAGCTGAAGGATAGTTGGGGTCTCGGTAAGGTACAGATTGAGATTTTTGAAAAGACCGTTGAGCATAAGTTGGATTTGCCAACCTTTATTACTGCCTATCCCACCGAGGTTTCACCATTGGCGCGAAGAAATGACCAAAATCCGATGGTAACCGATCGTTTTGAGTTTTTTGTCGGTGGCCGGGAAATCGCAAATGGTTTTTCAGAATTGAATGATGCAGAGGATCAGGCTGAACGTTTCCGACAACAGGTTGAGGAAAAAGATGCGGGTGACGATGAGGCCATGCACTATGACGAGGACTATGTGACAGCGCTTGAGTATGGCTTGCCACCGACGGCGGGTGAGGGGATTGGTATTGATCGTTTGGTTATGCTGTTTACCGATTCGCCATCAATTCGAGATGTGCTGCTTTTCCCGCATATGAGACCCAGCAGCTGAAGGGGTAGCAAGGTGTCGAATACCGAACATATCCGGCTTGAGCCTGCCTGGAAGTTATTGTTGGCTGACGAGTTCACCAAAAGCTATATGCAAGAGCTTCGAGCTTTCCTGTTGAGCCAAAAAAAGGCTGGTAAGACGATTTACCCTTCAGGTGAAGAAATATTCAATGCCTTTAACCTAACGCCGTTTGAGCAGGTTAGGGTGGTGATTATTGGTCAGGATCCCTATCATGGTCCCAATCAGGCGCATGGTCTTTGTTTTTCCGTACAGGAGGGTATTAAGCCGCCTCCGTCACTACAGAACATTTACAAGGAAATTAATGCGGAACTGGGCATCGAGTTTGGTCCTAACGGTTGCCTGATTCCCTGGGCAAAACAGGGCGTGTTATTACTTAACAGCGTGCTGACCGTGGAACAGGGCAACGCGGGTGCGCATCAGGGCAAGGGTTGGGAACAATTCACCGACCGAGTGATTGAAATCCTCAACTCTGAGCATCAGGGATGTGTATTTATGCTGTGGGGAAGCTACGCGCAGCAGAAGGGGCAAATTATAGATCGTAACAAGCACCTGGTGTTGCAGTCGCCGCATCCCTCGCCATTCTCAGCGCATAGAGGGTTTTTGGGTAACGGGCATTTCAAAAAGGCCAATGAGTATCTTGAACAGCAAGGGGACCAGCCGATTGACTGGGCAATATAAAGATTGGGTTCACACATCCTTGTGTGGGCGCATTCCGTCGCGCTCTCCATTGAATTAAGCATACTTGCTGCTGGCTGTTTTACACTAAATAATCACGTAAAAGCCTGTAGGTAATATCATACAATTTTTGATTGTTTTAGATTTTTTTTCAACCAGTTAGCGCCTGGATCTGATCTGTATTGTAAATAATTTGTCCTCCTCCAGTTCAATAAAGAGATAGTCATGAAAAAAATAAAGTTGTATCCCTGGGCAGAACTGGAGCAGCGTGCACCGGTTCAGGCGGTCGTCGAGGGAACCGACCTGATGATTATTCGTTATGGTGAGGAAGTCTCGGTACTGTATGGACGTTGTTTACATCGTGGTGTGTTGTTGGCCAATGGTGTGATTGTCGGGAAAAAGGTAGTTTGTAACTGGCATGGCTGGGAATTTCGCTATGATACGGGTGAGAGCGGACAACGTTGCCCAGCCCTGAAGAAGTTCAAGGCCTGGATCGAAGAGGGGTACCTGTGGGTCGATGCTGATGAGGTGGTCAGCTGGAGTAAGCAGAACCCCCAGCCGTATCAGGTATAAAACTAACAGATTAAGTGTGGTGCTTCCTTAATGCAGGGCCGCGCTCCTTTCGATGTTTACAATACCATCAATAAAGTTTGTGTTTGAAAAACGATCGATCGGGTCAGCCTCATATTCCACTGTGATGGTATTATAAAGACGTGTCCACATATCGATCCGTTTGATATTTTCCTCCATCAGCGCGTATCGCAGATCTTCAGCCAGTTCGATCGGCCATAAACCATACTCGGGATGCGGTTTGCCTCCACAACTCACGAAGCCCATATCAGCGCCTTGGGCCTGGATTTCATCGAGCAGGTGTATAACAAGATCCTGAGGGATAAATGGAGAATCGGTTGAGAAGGTTGCTAACCATTCGCATTTAGGGTTATGTTCGCGTGCCCATTCCATGCCTGTTAGAATTCCCGCTAACGCACCACGGTGTTCCTCTATCGCATCGGGAACTATGGGGACATTAATGTTGTGGAAGCGTGTGGGGTCGCCGTTTGCATTGAGTATGAGTGCTGTGACCTGCGGAGAGGCGCGCTCAATAACGTAGGATAAAACGGGTTTTCCCATGAGTTTTCTTAAGCATTTTTCGCCACAGTGAGTGTGGCGGGAAGAACTATTTGTTAACAGTGCGCCAATTACGGGTACTTTTGATTGAGTTCTCATAGTCAGACCTCTTGTTAGATAGTTAACGCTTCAAGGCCTGTTTAAAACAAGCCCTTTTAACTTGGGCTTTCAGCTCAATCTTTAATTTATTCTATACCTCTAACCGGGCTTGTCAAAAACAAAATGAACAAATTAATAAAAGTATTTCTACCAATTGAAATTGTGGAGGATCTAGTTAAAGTGTATCGAAGGCGTGTGTCATTACAGGGGTCAAATTGAGTCATTTAAAGTTGTTTCGGTATGCTTCCTTTAGCCGGTTGATTCCTTTGCTTTTTATAGTCTGCTCTATTCATGTTATGGGCGTGTTTGCAGAGTCACTCTCCGACCAGAAAGTGGCTGAGCGTGCGTCTGACGAGCGTTATCAAGGGCAAAGTATTATCAGTCTTGCTCCTCATATTACGGAGTTACTATTTGAGCTGGGGGTGGGTGAACGTATTGTGGGTACCGTGTCCTATAGTGATTATCCAGAGGCCGCGCGCTCTATACGTCGAATAGGTGATGCCTCAAATTTTGACCTGGAGGCTATCGTTGGGATGGCTCCAGACCTGGTGATTGCCTGGCAGAGCGGAACGCCTAAGAATGCGATAGAACAATTGGCTATGCTCGGAATTAATGTGCATCTGGTCGAATCAAAAGGTATGAGCAGTATTGCCAGAAATATCAGAGAGCTCGGAGTTTTGGTGGGAAAGCAAGGGGTGGCGGAAAGCCGTGTGGCAGAATTCAAAGAGAGGATCGATGTATTAGAAAAGCGTTATCGTGATAAGCCAAAATTAAAGGTGTTCTACCAGATCTGGCACCAACCCTTAATGACAATTAATGGCGACCATGCGATAGATGATGTCATCGAATTATGCGGGGGCATTAACCCGTTTTCTCAATCAACGAATTTGGCCCCCCAGATCGATCTGGAAGCAGTGATACTGGCAGATCCGGATGTGATTTTAATTAGTTCAGGGGCGGTTGGTAATGCAGACATGAGCGTGAAATGGCGTAAATGGCATGATATCAAAGCGGTTAAGCAGAATCAGATATACAGTATTCCCTGGGATCTGATATCCCGGCAGAGCATGCGTATTCTTGAGGGTGCAGAGTATGTCTGCGAAGCCATACAAAAGGCACGAAATTGATCCGGTGTTGCTTGGGCTGGCTTTTTGACTGTGCGAGTTTTAAAGGGCATTAAACCCTCTACTGCGGGTAGAAAAAGGTAAGATCGTCGTTTTTGAATTGTTTAATCGGCCAGCCGTACGCGGTGTTTAGATTATCCGCTGTCAACGCCTGTTCTGGAGTTCCAATAATGGGTTCCTGGTTTGGTATCAGTAACATAATGTGCGAGCAAAAACGTACCGCCAGGTTGATATCATGCAGGGCCATTAGCAAAGCGCCGTTGCTTTCCGTTGTGTGTTTCTTGAGCAGTAACAACAGACGCATTTGATAATTTAAATCGAGGTGATTGGTCGGTTCGTCCAACAACATGATGCCTGGATTCTGGGTCAAGAGAGTTGCCAGCTTTAATCGCTGTTTCTCGCCTCCGGAGAGTGAGTTAGTCAAGCGTTTTTCAAAGCCCTCGAGTCCGACCTTGCGTAATGCCGAGATGGCAATTTGAATATCCTGGTGGCTTTCCCAGTGCCAGCTTTTTATAAAAGGGTGGCGTCCGATCAGTACAGATTCAAGAACGGTTGCCGGGAAAGGATCTACTTGTTGTTGGAATAATATGCCCATTTTTTTGGCGATTTGTCGGCGGTTTAGACTGGATAAGGGCTGGTCGTCCAGCTTGATGACGCCACTCTTGGCTGTTCGTAGTCCCGCGAGCGTATGCAGCAGCGTGGTTTTCCCCACGCCATTACAACCCAATATTCCCCAGGTTTGGCCAGGATCTATATTCAAATCAAGAGAAAAGCAGATTCGTTTATCTGCTATTTGAACGCCTAGCTTTTCTGTACAAAGCAGAGACATGGTTTAGCTGACCCTCTGCGTTCGATTAAGTATCAGTAGAAACAGTGGTACGCCTAGCAATGCGGTGATAACGCCGACGGGTAATTGCATCGGGCTGAACAGCGATCGAGCCATCAGATCGGCAATTACCAGTAATGTACCACCCAGGAGAATTACGGCAGGTAGCAGCAGGCGGTGATCGCTGCCCAGGCTTAGACGCACCAAGTGTGGAACAATCAGACCAACAAAGCCTATATTGCCGGCCAAGCTCACGGCAACAGCGGTTAACAGGGATGCGACGACAAATAGAAGGCTATGTAGCTGATCCACTGAAACGCCGAGAGCGCTGGCCTGGTCGCTACCATGCATAAGCAAATTTAATGGTCGCGCTTGCCAATAGGCGAATAAAAATCCAATGATAAGTACGAAAGAAAGACTGCTAATGGATTGTACATGGCTAAGATCACCCATTAACCAGAAGAGCATACCACGCAGGTTCTGATTGGGGCTGATAGCGAGAATGAGGCTGATGAGAGCGCCCCATCCAGCAGCCAAAACTACGCCGGTGAGTAACACTCGCATGGGAGACCAACTGCCTTTGCCGCGCGCGATGCCGAATACCAGGGCCATTGATAGCATGGCTCCGGCGAAAGCGAACAGGGTCAATCCCGTACCGGCGATACCAAATAGCATCGCTAGCAATGCGGCGCTGGAGGCGCCACCGGAAATACCCAGAATATAGGGGTCGGCGAGAGGGTTGCGTAGAATTACCTGCATCAGCGCGCCGGCAAGAGAAAGCATGCCACCTACTACAAAAGCCGTTATAGCTCTGGGTAGCCTTAATTGCCAGACGAGAGTCTTCCCTAATGAATCAGCCTCACTAAAAAGCGCCTGAAAAAGCTCTTCGGGCCCCAGGACAAAACTACCGATACACATACTCAGTAGAATACTCGCCAGTGCCGCTATGAATAACAGGCAGAGAATAATACTGGATCTTGGTGTTGGCATTTATGTTCTCATGTCGGCGAGTTAAGGGTTTTGTTGTGCTGGTTAGGCCGATTACCTTCAATTATCAGGAAACCCTTTCAAGATTG